>DATHQX010000114.1:0-2770 GCA_035482295.1 Verrucomicrobiia bacterium | reverse complement strand
ACGAACAGTCCGCCGAAGAGTGCGATGCCGAACAGGTAGACATACGCCGAGTTCGGAAACAGAATCGCGAACAGTGTGGCGACGCCGAGCCCGGCAGCCGAGACCATGAGCGCGGGAATCGGCGCGCCCCGTTCGGAGACGCGGCCCAGCGCCTGGGGCGCGTAGCCAGAACGGGCGAGCGAGAAGACCATGCGCGTGCAGAGATACAGGCAGCAGTTCATGCCGGAGAGCGCAGCGGTCAACACGACGAAGTTCACGATCTGCGCGGCCAATGGCACGTGCATCACGTCGAAGACGCGCACGAAAGGGCTGACGGTGATGCTCTGTCCGGGCTGAATCTCGGTCCAGGGAATGACGCCGACCAGCACGGTGATGGCGCCAATGTAGAAGATCACCAGCCGCAGCAGCATCGTCCGCAAAGCGCGCGGAACCGATCGCTCCGGGTCGTGGGCTTCGCCGGCGGTGACGGCGACGATCTCCGTACCAATGAAGCCAAAGATCACGAAGGCCAGCGCGAACCACACGCCGCTCCAGCCTTTCGGCAGGAAACCGCCGTGGGCAACGAAGTTTTGCATGCCGATGGGCTGCCGCTGATGAATGCCGAACAGGACGCCGGCGCCGAGCACGATGAAGACGCCGATCGCGGTCACCTTGATCATCGAGAACCAGTACTCGAAGCTGCCGAAGGCGGCGACGCTGGTGGCGTTGACGTAGACCAGCAATGCCGAGTAGAACAAAACCCACATCCACACCGGTGTGTGTGGAAACCACCAGCGCGTGTAGATAGCGGCGGCGACGGCCTCGCCTCCGGCGGCAATCGACTGCGCCGCCCAGTAGGTGTAACGCACGACGAAGCCCGCCCACGGCGAGACGTAAAGATCGGCATAGACGCCGAACGAACCCGCGGTAGGATGCGCGACCGCCATCTCCGACAGCGCGAACATCAGCAGCAGCGCGATGATCGAGGTGAAGATGTAGCTGAGAATGACACCCGGTCCCGCGGTGCGTACCGCCAGCGCGCTGCCAAGGAACAGCCCCGTACCTATCGCGCCGCCGATGGCAATCATGCTCATCTGGCGCTCGGTCAGCTTGCGCGCCAGTCCGTGCTCGTTGGCGATGGCTTCGGCGTGGCGCTCGGGAAGGGGAGCCGGGTCGGCCGCCATTAGGCGCGGGCCTTTCCGCCCTGGCGGACGAAGCTTGCAGTCTCTTCGACCAGGCGATCGAGATCGGCCGTGTTGTTGAACAGGTGACAGCCTACGCGCACGCCGCCGACATCGGAGGTGTAGCGCAACGAGACCAGCACCTTGCGGTCCTTCAGGAAGTCGATCAGTGCGGTGTTTTCACCTGGGCTGTCGAGCGAGAAGGTCACGATGCCGGAGCGATAGCGGCGATCTTCCGGCGTGACCACGCGAATGTTCGCCGCCTGGAGCGCAGCAATAAGGTGGCCGGTGAGCGAGAGCAGGTGCTCGCCGATGTTGTCGATGCCGATTTCGTTGAGAAGGCCAACCCCTTCGGCCAGTCCGATTGCGCCGGGATAGTTCGCGGTGCCGCCATTTTCCCAGCGCCGCGCCGTTTTCACGTAAGCGAAGTTGCCGACCGGCGAGATCAACGGTGTGCCGAAGTACGTTCCCCAGCCATCCTCCGGCTCGGCGACCGAGAGATATCCAGCCAAGGGCGGCCTGACCTGCGCGCGGAATGCTTTGCTGAGATAGAGAAAGCCGCAGCCGAAGGGCGACAGCAACCACTTGTGTCCGCCGCAGGCCAGAACGTCGACCGGCGTTTTCTGCACGTCGAGAGGGATGGCGCCAATTTGCTGGATGGCGTCGACGATGAGGAAGACGCCGCGGTCGCGGCAGAGGCGGGCGAGCGCATCGAGATCGCAGCGGAAGCCGTTGTTCCACTGCACGGAGCTGACGGCGACCACTCGCGTGTCGCGGATCATGGCGGCTTCGACATCTTCGATCAGCAGCTTGCCGTCGCGATTGGGCAGAACGTCGATGGCGATGCCGAGCTCGTCACGCTTCTGCAGCCATGGAAGAGCGACTTCCAGAAATTCCAGGTCGGAGAGGATGACGCGATCGCCGCGCCGCAGCGGAATGGCATTGGCTGCGAGGTTGAGTCCGTGGGTGGTGCTCTCGACCAGCGCGATGTCGTCCTCGGCGGCATTGATGAGCTTGGCGATCTGCGGGCGTGCGGCGTTGCGCATCGCATCCATGTCGATGTGATGTTGGGTGGACGAGCCGGACGGGCAGTATGCGGCGATATCGAGAAACTCGCGCAGCTTGTTGACGGTACGTTGTGGTGCGAGGCTGACACAGGCAGAGTCGAGGAAGACTTGCTGCGTGAGCGCCGGAAATTCCTGGCGAACCTGAGCGATGTCCATGAGGGTTGGGGGACATTGTACAAAACAACCCCTCCAGCAAGCGCGCGAGATTGCTGCCGGTCAAGGACGAGGGCGTTTCAAGGAGAATTGTCATCCCGACGACGGGTTTAGCCGAAGGAGAGATCTGCCTTTGCTCGAGTAACAGCGTTGTTCGCGGCAGACCGCAGATGCTTCGACTACGTGTCCGCCGTCCCGCCACACCGGCGGGACGAAAACACATTGCGGACACTCCGCTCAGGATGGCACTCTCAAAGAGAGTGATGCAGCTGTAGGGGTCGTTCGAATCGGTTCGGCTGACGCCTCACTTCGCTGCGGATGACAAAACTCCTGATGAACCCTCAGTGGTGCTGAAAGCTGATTGCTCGTTGCTAGTCACTAATTGCTAAT
>DATHQX010000113.1:0-2572 GCA_035482295.1 Verrucomicrobiia bacterium | reverse complement strand
TGGCTACTGGGGATGGAACGACGGTGTCTACGCCTGGAACGCCGGATACTGGGGCCCGCACATCGGTTTCTACGGCGGCATTAATTATGGTTTCGGCTACGGTGGTGTCGGGTTCGGCGGCGGCGAATGGCGCGGCGGCGCTTTCTTCTACAACACTGCCGTCATGCATGTGGACACCGTGCACATCACCAACGTCTACGTCGACCGG
The DNA here is from genome assembly GCA_035482295.1 of Verrucomicrobiia bacterium. GTDB lineage: Bacteria > Acidobacteriota > Terriglobia > Terriglobales > Acidobacteriaceae > Bog-257. The sequence goes on along the minus strand of DATHQX010000113.1, from coordinate 2,364 downwards.
ACAGTCATCGTCAACAACGAATCCCATGTCGCCTTCAACGGCGGTGAAGGTGGCGTCGCGGCCCGCCCGACTGCCCGGGAAGAAGAGTATTCCCGCGAAAAGCATACGCCTCCGGTCGCAGCCCAGGTTCGGCAGCAACACGCCGCCGGTCAGAACAAGGCCTTGTTCGCGTCGAACAATCACGGCGCACCCGCAGTCGCTGCCACGGCAAAACCGGGTGTATTCAGCGGACGCGGAGTAGTAGCTGCTAAAGCTGCCGGAGCTCCGTATCATGCCCCTGCGATGTCGCCGAAGGAGGCCCGCGCATCCGCGCCGGCCGGCAATCATTCGACTAGCCCAAAGGCAGCGAAGACCGCCAGCCGTCCCTCCGCTTCACCTGCCAAACGCAGCACTTCCAATAGCAGCCGCTCGGAGAACGCGAATAAGGAGAAGTCGGCTCGTCCGAATGAGAGTCATCCAGCTAAGACTTCCAGTCCGAGTTCGCATGCTTCGAGTCCGCCGCGTGAACCGAAAACTGCTCCGTCCGGCGAACATGCTGAGAGCAAACCGCGTCCCACGGCCAAGGAGAGCGCCCCGAAAGAGAGTGCCCCCAAGCCGACCCACAGCGCTGCACCCAAGCCCGAAAGCAAACCCGCCGCGCCCAAGGAGAGCGCCCCGAAAGAGAGCGCGCCCAAGCCAAACCACAGCGCAGCACCCAAGCCCGAGAGCAAGCCAGCAGCGCCTAAGGAGAGCGCTCCAAAAGAGAGTGCGCCCAAGCCAAGCCATAGCGCTCCGGCGCCGAAGCCACAAAAGCCAAGCCCCCCGCCCAAGCCCCCAGGCGAGCCCAAAGGACGCTGAATCGGTTAGTTCGCCGGTGCGTTTAGCCAGTGCCGATTCCTGCACTGGCTATTTTTCTGTCCGCGCGAGGCGTTCGTATGGGTTTTGCCGCCGAAGAGGTTCGCGATGCCGGATACCAAATCGGGCACACCGAGTGCCTGCTTCGGTAAACCAGCGTGAGATAATCGGGTCAAGTTGCACCGGCCCCGTAGCTCAGTTGGATAGAGCAGCGGTTTCCTAAACCGTTGGTCGGCGGTTCGACTCCGCCCGGGGCCCCCATGCTTTCAGTTACTTGCACCGTTACTATCGATTACTCCTTCTGGTTCTTGTCCCCAGGCCGCTGCACTGAATCTTGTGCTATAATGTCTTTCAACGCTACTGCCACGGTTTGCTCGTGACGCGGTGATCCTGTCGGATCAGATTCATCTCCGCTTTTCCTGCCCGCCGTTTATTCAGCGTAAATCAAAACATAAGAGCGGCATGGGAACTCACGCTACGTGTGTAACATCAAGCCCCTCCAGAAAGAACAATTACGAATGACAAGCTTTACAGAAATACCGCTATCTTCTGCTTTGCAGCAGAGGCTGGCGAATGCTCAATTCATTACCCCTACACCGATTCAGGCGCAGGCGATTCCTTGCGCCCTTGAGGGCAAAGACGTGCTGGCGACGGCGCAGACCGGTACCGGCAAGACTCTCGCGTTTCTGATTCCGATCATTGAAATGTTGCAACGCGAACCGTCGCAAAAAGTCCGAGTGCTGGTTTTGCTGCCGACGCGCGAACTGGCGATCCAGGTCAACGAAGAATACGAAAAACTGCGCGGCAAACAACTGTCGAAGGCGGCACTGGTGATCGGCGGCGTCTCCGAGAAAAACCAGATTCAGGCCGTGCGCTCAGGCGCGAGCCTGGTGATTGCAACCCCCGGCCGCTTGCAGGATTTCATTACCCGCAGGCTGATTGAGCTGCGCGAAGTCAAAATCCTGGTCCTCGATGAAGCCGACCGCATGCTCGACATGGGCTTTCTCCCGGCCATCCGGCGCATCCTGGCGATCCTGCCACAACGCCGGCAAACGCTCTGCTTCTCGGCCACGCTGGAACAATCGGTCGCCGGCCTGGTCAACGATTCCATGCGCGATCCAGTCCGCGTCGCGGTTGGTTCGGTACTCAAGCCGGTCGAAAGCGTCCGACTGCAAGCTTACGAGGTACGTCCGGCCGAGAAACCCGATGTGCTTCGGCAATTGCTCTACGCAGAAAAAGGACAGACCTTGATCTTCGCCCGCACCAAGCGGGGCACGGAACGCCTGGCCAAGGAATTGGTACGCGAAGGCTTCTCCGCCGCAATGATTCACGGTGATCGATCACAATCGCAGCGCAACGCAGCGCTCAGTGGATTTCAGGAAGGACGTTTTCAGGTGCTAGTCGCCACCGACGTGGCCGCACGAGGCTTGCACATCGATGACGTGGCGCATGTAGTGAACTACGACCTGCCCAAGATGGCCGAGGATTTCATCCATCGCGTGGGAAGGACCGGCCGCGCTGGGTCGGAAG
>DATHQX010000112.1:0-4971 GCA_035482295.1 Verrucomicrobiia bacterium | reverse complement strand
GCCTGTAATTGGCGGCCGGCGGAACGGTGAGGAAAATTCCTCGCCACATCTTACAGCCCTGAGGAGGATTCATGAGAATTGCAGTTCTGGGTGGTGATGGCTACTGTGGATGGGCAACCGCGCTGTACTTGTCCAAGCAGGGCAACGAAGTCGCCATCGTCGACAACTACATCCGCCGCAAGTGGGACATCGATCTCGGCGTCTCGACGCTGACCCCGCTCCTGACACTGCGCCAGCGCGTTGAACTCTGGCGGGAGCTTACCGGCAAGACCATCGAGGTCTTCGAAGGCGACATGCGCGACTACAACTTTGTCGCCGCGCACATCCGTGATTTCCGGCCGGAAGCCGTCGTACACTTCGCCGAGCAGCGCTCCGCGCCCTACTCGATGATCGACCGCGAGCACGCGGCCTTCACCCAGGTCAACAACATCGTCGGCACGCTGAACCTGCTGTTTGCGCTGCGCGAGATCAATCCTGACTGCCACCTGGTGAAGCTGGGCACCATGGGCGAATACGGCACGCCCAACATCGACATCGAAGAAGGCTACATCAAGATCGAGCACAACGGCCGCAGCGACGTGCTCCCCTATCCGAAGCAGCCCGGGTCGTTCTATCACCTGTCGAAGGTGCATGATTCGCACAACATCATGTTCTGCTGCCGCATTTGGGGATTGCGCGCGACCGACCTGAACCAGGGCGTGGTCTACGGCACCCACACGGACGAGACCGCGCTGGACGAAGGCCTGATCAACCGCTTCGACTACGACGAGGTTTTCGGCACCGCGCTGAACCGCTTCTGCATTGAAGCGGCGGTCGGCCACCCGATCACCGTGTACGGCAAGGGCGGACAGACGCGCGGCTTCCTCGACATTCGCGACACCATTCGCTGCATCGAGATCGCCTGCAATCATCCGGCGAACAAGGGCGAGTTCCGCGTGTTCAATCAGTTCACCGAGCAGTTCTCAGTGCTGGAGCTGGCCAACATGGTGCAGGCCGGCGGCGCGAAGTTGGGTTTGAAGGTGGACGTGGTTCACCTGCCTGATCCGCGCGTCGAAGCTGAAGCGCACTATTACAACGCCAAGAATTCCAACCTGCTCGACCTTGGACTGCAGCCGCACAAGCTCAGCGATTCGCTGATCGACTCGATGATCAACGTTGCGCTGAAGTACAAGGACCGTATCGATCAGTCGGTTTTCCTGCCGCAGGTGAACTGGCGCAACGCCACCAACAGCCGCAATCACACGGTGCGCACGCCGAGCGGATTGTCGCTGGTGTCGTCGGGGACCGAAGTCTAACAACCTCTCGAATTGTCATCCTGAGCTCCGGTGCGCATCTGTTGCGCGCCGGAGTCGAAGGGCCTGCGGTTCGCGCTTGTTGGCAAGAGCGCCCGCATTATCGCTACGCATGAACCGCAGATCCTTCGTCGGACTGAAGTCCTCCTCAGGATGACAATTGTGAGGAGTTCCCTTGTGAGGGGTTCCCTGGTGCAACCCCAGTGGTGACCGTGGGCTCTTTTACTCCCACATTTCGACATCACAACGTAACGCCCGGGGTTTACACTAACCCGATATTTCCCGCGCCGCTGTAAGGATCACATGCCGCTGATAGAAGCTTTATTGCTGCTGCTGGTGCTCTCGCGCGTGCTGGGCGAGATTGTGGCGCGCTTTGGCCAGCCGGCGATGATCGGCGAACTGCTCGCCGGCATTATCCTCGGCCCCTCGGTCCTCAAATACGTCGACTACAGCAACGACATCAAAGCCATCTCGCAGCTGGGCGTGTTGCTGCTGGTCTTCATCGCCGGCATGGAGATGGACCTGGACGCGCTGTGGGAGTCGTTTCGCGGACGCGGCGCCTGGGTGAGTGCCGCGGGCTTCGTCATCCCGCTGCTCTGCGGCATCATCCTCGGCCTCATCTTCCATCTCGACCAGACGCGCACCATCTTCATCGGGCTGTGCATTGCGATCACGGCGCTGCCCGTCAGCGTGCGCATCCTGATGGACCTCGGCAAGCTGCATACCGACGTCGGGCAGAAGATTATCTCCGCCGCAGTCGCCAATGATGTGGTGTCGCTGCTGGCGCTGGGCATCATTCTTAACGTCAAGAATGGCGGCGGCACGCGCGAAGCGTTCTTCCGCTCGACCGGCATGGCGCTTGGTAAAGCGCTGGTCTTCATGGCCGTAGTTTTTATCGCGGCTCGACTGGCGAAGCGCTATCCTCTGGCGCGATTTTTTCGTCCCGGCGGAGCGATACATCGTTTCTTTGCCAAGCTCAAAGGCAAGGAGACGCTGTTCGCCATCGTACTGGTGTTCGTCATCGCCTTCGCCAGCTTCTCCGAGTTCCTGGGGCTGGACTTCGTTGTCGGCGCGTTCTTCGGCTCCATGCTGTTGAGCCACGAGCTGCTGGGCAAACGCAACTTCGAGGAAATCCAGAAGACCGCCTCGAACGTCACCATGGGCTTTCTCGGGCCGATTTTCTTCGCCGCCATCGGCCTGGAGTTTGATGCGCGCACCCTGGAAAACTGGACGCTGGTTTTCGCCATCCTGCTGGCATCGTTCGCCGGGAAGGTTCTGGGCGGCTACATCGGGGGACGCCTGGCGCGCATGAGCAACGAAGAGAGCTGGGCGGTGGGCGCGGGCTTAAACGGCCGCGGCGTGATGGAGCTGGTGATCGCCAACATCGCGCTGACCAACGGATTCATCAACCGCCAGCTGTTCACGATCCTGGTGTTGATGGCCGTTGTGACGACGTTCGCCACACCCTTCATGCTGAAGTATGCTTACGACCGGATCGACAGCACCGAAGGGCATCCGGCCAAAGCGGACCTCGCCGCCTGATTGGGACGAATCGCAGTTGCCCGCCGCTGACATCGCATCTTCGAATGCCTCGAATCACTCCAATGCCTATGCCCACTCAAGCCGAAAAAGCTAAAGCCTTCCGTGCGCTCCACCACCGCGATCACGCCTTTATCATCCCCAACCCGTGGGACATCGGCAGCGCCCGCGTACTCGCCTATCTGGGGTTCGAAGCGCTGGCTACGACCAGCATGGGTTATGCCTTCACGCAGGGTATGCGGGACAACACGGTCGGCCGCGATAGCGTGCTGAAGCATATTGCCGAGCTGGCGAACGCGACCGACTTGCCGGTGAACGCGGACCTGGAGAACGGCTTCGGCGACGATCCCGAAGTATGCGCGGAAACAATTCGGCTGGCGGCGCAGGCCGGGGTCGTGGGTGGCTCGATTGAAGACGCTACCGGACGCGAAGAAGGGCCGATCTACTGTCTGGAGCACGCCGTGGCTCGCGTGCAAGCTGCGTCCGAAGCGGCGCACGCGCTTCCCTTCCCATTCACGCTGACGGGGCGCGCGGAAAACTATCTGCACGGCAATCCCGATCTCAAGGACACCATCAAGCGCTTGCAGGCCTATCAGGAGGCGGGCGCCGATGTTCTCTATGCGCCCGGGCTGCGCTCGAAAGAAGACATCGCCGAGGTCGTGCGCTCCGTGGATCGGCCAGTGAACGCGCTGATGGGATTGCAGGGCGTGGTGCTGACCCAGGCGGAGTTGTCGGAGATCGGCGTGAAGCGCATCAGTGTCGGCAGTGCACTAGCCCGGGCTGCGATGGGAGCGTTCTTGAGGGCAGCGAAAGAGATGCGCGACAAGGGGACGTTCGGATGGGCTGCAGAGGCCGTTAATCCGAAAGAGATGAGCACGATCTTCAGTTGAGAAGTAAATGGGTGGAGCACCGCTTCAGCGGTGCAATTCAACCAAGCAAGATGACGGCGGCTTTAGCCACTGAGTTAAGTTCACTGATTGACCACAACGGCTAAAGCCGAGCTTCTTTGGGCAAGCTCCATGCACGCCTGAAGGCGTGCTCCACCCAAATCTTGTCATCCTGAGCGGAGCATCCGCATTGCCGTCAAGGCGCGGCGAGCAGCAGATCCTTCGTCGAGCTGAAGCTCTCCTCAGGATGACAACACGAAATTGAACCGTGTCATCCTGAGCGCAGCAGCGCTGCCTTTGCGCCGCGGAGTCGAAGGACTGCTAAGCCCAGAAGGCACTCACCCTTTCGCGATCATCTCGCTCACAATCCTCGCCGCCTTCACCGCTCCCACAACCTTCCCTGAAAAGATGTGTATCTCTCCCGGCGAGGTCTCCTGCACGTACAGCGTGCGGCGGTCCTGAATGGGATTGTTCTCCACCACGCGCACCGTGAAGCGCGAGCCCAGGTACTTCGCCTCCGCCGACGCCGGCACGGCGAGAATTGCGTCCTGGCGCATGGCTTCGAAGCGCGTCCAGGCAATCGGCTCGAACGACGGACCATTCAGCAACGGCCGATACTGTTCAGGAATCGGCTCGTTGGGATCGGTCGTGGTCCAGTGATTGGTGTTCTTCGCCGAGCCCCACAGAGAGCGCTCCGAATTGCCGTAGGGATCGAAGGCCGTAAACGGACCGTCGATGACCACAAGCGACACGTGCTGCAACTGCTTTGGCAGCTCGATGAGAATCTTCTCCGCGACCTGGAACTTCACTGACTTGAAAAGCCCGCGCGACGGTCCGAGCCCGTACACGGCCCACACCACGAAGTCGTAGTCGCCGCGCATGTCCTCACGGAACGCGTGATGGTGAAAGCGCATGTGAAGCGATTCGATCTTCCTGGTCAGCTCTGCGCGCAGAATTTCGGGGTCGTAGATCTGCTCGTCGACTTCATAACACTTGTCGATGAAGTCGAAGTTCATCCATTCGGGCCGACAGGGCCGCGCGGAAATCTTGTGCTCCGCCATCACGCGCTGGAACAGCTCCGGCGAAGTTTGCGAGCCCTCAAACGGAATCGCGTAATAATGCTGGCTGGTGCGCACGATCGCGGGCGCGAAGGTGTCCATGAACTCCTGGCGGGCTTCCATGGTTTCGCGTATGGTCTCGGGGCTGCGGGGATAGTGATATCCGGAATGAATGCGAAACTGGTTGATGCCCGA
>DATHQX010000111.1:0-3552 GCA_035482295.1 Verrucomicrobiia bacterium | reverse complement strand
GACCGGATCGTAACGCAGGTTCGCGCCACTGGGATTCGGCCCTTCAATAGGGTTCAGCAGATCGTCGGGAAGGGGCATGATAGATTAGGCGGCCACAGAGGCTGGGTTGAACTCGAGGGCGCGCAGTTCAAGGAATGAGATGTCGTCGTCGTCCACCACCCACATCTTTTGTCCAAATGGAACCTGATATTCAGAGCCTTGCGGCTTTTCCCAGACGGTCATGCGTCCCAGGCGAACGGCTTCATCCGGATGCCGCCAGGAGAACGGGGCCAGCACGGGGAGCAACACTTCTCCCAGTTCGGTGCCCTTAAAAGAAGGCGTCGTGCGCACTGCGGCGGGCGTCCACAGCAGATCGCGGAGCCGCTGCGGCGGAGGGATTTGTATGGAGGCTACGTGCTCCAGCGGAAGCAGCAAATAGTTTCCCGCGGCAAACAGCTCGAGCCTAGCGCCAGTTCTGGGATCGGCGTCTGAGAAATAACTGAAGGGCTTGTCGTTCGCCACGCCGCCACGGCTCGGTTCGCCATCATCCTTTTCGGCAGGGAGTTCGCCCTTTTCGAATAGATCGTGGCGCTGACGCTCCGCAAAGAGCGCGCTGCGATAAAGCAGAACACCCAATTCGCTTTCTGGCCCGGCCTGTCCTAACACTTCTAGTTGCTTGTCCGCGCGATCATACTCGCCAGCAAAGCAGAGGAGTTCAAAGAGGAAGGTGCGACGCTTTATGTCGGTGGGATTGTCGCGCAATTCGGCGCTCAACGCCTTAATTGCATCGGTCAGCCGGCCTGCCCGGTAAAGCTCTAGTGGAGTCATCGCGCACCCACGATCTGGAATGGATTCTGCAAACACCGGCAGACTTACACTGGGAGAGATCATTCCGCCGGAAGTTGCCGTAGAGCGTGGAGGCACCTCCACTCCGGCCAAAGCCGGCTGCGGAGATGCCTCCAGATTCGAACCAACGTTTAGCCGCCGCCTGACTAGCTCTGCTGCACGGCGCCAATGTTGTAGGTTGCGGCTCCAGCTTGAGTCACCGCACCACTCGAAGTGTCCTGCGTGTAGTAGGTATACAAAATCTGCTCGTATGCAATGCTGACGCTCTGCGAGGGTACGCCTACTCCTCCTCCGCCGATGCTATTGCTCGTGATATAGCAATTGGTCATCGTGACCTGCAGGTAGGTGTATGGGGTTGCGGCGCCGGTCGACTTGCGAAGCGAGAACGTGGTTGTGGCGATGTGCTGGCCGGTGTAAAGGGCTTTCAGAATCTGATAGCTCGCCTTGTCAACCGCGCACGTGAAGCTGAAGTCCGACAGGGAGCATTTCCCGGCAGACAGACCGCCTCCGCCGACGTCAGCGGGGTTCGAAGCGCCGAACGAAAAGCTGTCCAGCTCAATATTGTTAGTCATCCCTTGCGCAACCGATTCTCCATCAACGGTGGCGATGAGAAGATACGCATCATTTGCCATAGCAATTCCTCCTAAATCACACGATTGAAATTCAAGAGCCCCTTAGGGCCTTGTTTGAAGCTCCGACACGGTACAGCGGGTTCAATTTACTTCGCAGCAGCCGGCAACTCCGCCACCAGCCGGAGCGACACACTGAGTTCATCCAGTTGAAAGTGAGGTCGAAGGTAAGCAATGGCCCGGTAAACGCCAGGTTTGCCTTTGACTTCCTCCACGTCCACGCGCGCTTCTCGCAGAGGGAATTTGGCCTTCGTGGTCTGATTGGCCTTATCGTCCTGCGTTACATATTTGCTGATCCAGCGATTGAGGAACCTCCAGCATTCGTCCTTCGACATGAAGCCGCCGATCTTGTCGCGCATCATCGCCTTCAGATAGTGCGCAAAGCGGCATGTAGCCATCATGTAAGGCAGTTGCGACGAAAGGCGAGCGTTCGCCGTGGCCGCATCGCTGTCATACAATTTGGGCTTGTTGCAGGACTGAATGCTGAAAAATGCAGCCTTGTCCGTTCCCTTGCAATGAACCAGCGAAACCAGTCCCTGATCCGCCAGCTCTTTTTCGCGACGGTCCGTGATGGCGATTTCGGTCGGGCACTTCAGCGCCACGTCGCCCTCATCAGTGCGGAAGGTGTGGGATGGCAATCCATCGACCAGGCCGCCGCCTTCGACGCCACGGATAGCCACGCACCACCCGTAGGTAGCGAAGGCCTGCGTCATCTTCGAGGCCAGCGCGAACGCGGAGTTGCCCCAGAGATACTTGGTGTGATCGGTTCCGTCGACGCCCTCTTCGAAGTTGAATCCGTCTACCGGAGAAGTATCCCGGCCGTAAGGCAGACGCATCAGGATGCGCGGGCAGGTTAGGCAGACATACTTCGAGTCGTCGCTCTCGCGGAACCCCTTCCATTTCGCGTACTCGGTGCTGTCGAAGATCTTGCCGATATCGCGAGGCTGGTCCAGGTTGGTGAAGCTATCCATGTTCAGCAATTCCGGCGATGCGGCCGAAAGGAACGGCGCATGCGCGGCAGCCGCGACCTGCGAGACCTTCTCCAACAGTTCCAAGTCTTCGGGATGTTTGCTGAATTCGTAATCGCCGACCAGCGCGCCAAACGGCTCGCCGCCGAAGATGCCGTACTCTTCCTCGTAGACCTTCTTGAACATCGCACTCTGATCAAACTCGGCAGCGCGCTGTAAGTCGCGCAGCAAATCTTTTTTTGAAGCATTCAGGATGCGAATCTTCAGTTGCGTTCCGGTTTCCGACTGGTCGAGGAGATACTTCAGTCCGCGCCAGGTGGATTCCAGCTTCTGGAACTGCTCGTTGTGCAGGACTTCGTTCAGTTGCAGCGAAATCAGATGGTCGATCTGCGCTACGCGCGCGGAGATCATCTGGTCGGCATCGCGCCCCAGCGTCATTGACCCTTCGAGAACCTGGGCAACGAATTCCTTGATCAGTCCCTTGCCGCGCTCGCGCGCACTCGGGTCGCTAAATCGTCCCTTTTCGACAATCTGGTCGAGCAGGCTCGATTCTGCGGCCTGCTCTACAACGGCCGTATTGCCAGCAACTTTCTGGGTCTCAGGCATTGGGTTCCCCCTTCTCGCCGACTTCGGCTTTCAGTTTATCGAGCTTTTCGGTCTTGCTAACGGCATCGAGCAAGGCTTCGTCCAACTTGTCGTTGGTCTGCAGCGTGCCCTTCAGATCGTTGAGCCGGGTTCGCAGGTCCAGGAGTTCCCTCAGCGGCTTCACTTGCCTAGCCACCTGCTCGGGCTCAAAGTCTTCCAGGCTCTTGAACTTCAAGTCCACGCGGAGTTGGCCAGCGCCGGAATCCTCGCTCAGCTTGTTTTCCACCGCAAACGACAGATGCGGTTTCATGCTTTCCAGGACCGAATCGAAGTTATCGGGCGTCACCTCGACAAAGCGGCGCTCTTTCAGCTTGGGTAGCGGTTGTTCGGGTTGTCCGGTGAAATCGCCAAGGACGCCGACCACGAACGGCAGTTCTTTAATTTCAATCGCGCCGCCGGTCTCAACGTCATAAGTAATCTGAACCCGGGGCGGTCGCACCCGGTCCAATTTGTGCTGTGTGCTCGGTTTTGCCATGTTTTCTCCC
>DATHQX010000110.1:0-70401 GCA_035482295.1 Verrucomicrobiia bacterium | reverse complement strand
AGCTGGAGCTGAAAGCCGGTCTGCCTCCACTAACCTAGGAAGCAAATTTTCATTGCAATCCGTTCAGCACTAATCTTTCCTTATCTGTGAGGCAGGCATGCGACAAGGGCGAGCACGATTGTTGATGGCACTTCTGGTTTTCGCATCTGCCGGATTTGCGCAGAGCACGGGTTCGAAGCCTCCTGCAGACGCATGGATGAAGGAGCCGACACCCTACCTGGCGTGGAACAACGGGATCTCGCCGGAACTTCGGGCTGCTCGCAACCGCTTTTGGGATGATGCCTCAATGTCAGACATTCCTCTCACCCAGGAAGGCAGCGGGCGCGTGTCCGGCGGCAGCTACGATATGGCGTGGGACTCGCTCGAGATCTCGGATAAGGTAGCGAGTCGTACGATCGTGACGGCGACGTTTACAAATCACCGCAGCGTCCTCAGTGTGTCGGAGCGCGCGCTGTACTCGGAGGTCACGTTCCGCGTCGACAAGGTGTACGAGGACAACACAGGTAAAGAAGAATCCCTCGCTGGCCGCGACATAACCGTGATCGTGTACGGCGGCACAGTTGTGCTCAAGGATGGCAAGACATTTTCCGTCGACGCGGTCATGGTGCCGCCTGACGGATTCATCCAGCCCGACCACAAGTATCTCCTCGTGCTTGGCTATCACAAAGATGGTGACTTCTTCGGATACGGCGACAGCTGGGACGTGACCAGCGGCACTCTTCGAGCAACCAGCCTGCGCGCAGAGTACTTCGCGCAGAACGGCCACTCAGCGCTGAATGGGATCAAAGTCGACCAGCTCGACGCCGTAATGACGAAACAGCTCCTCAAAGATCAGCCGCAGAACGGCGCGTCGAAGTGAGATGGCGCTGACGCTTCCTCTCCGTCGAGATGACAACTCGCCCCGAAACACGCTCTAATGTTGAACACCGTTGGAGGATGGACCGTGAAAGCTCTCTTACTTAGCATCGTGATTTGCCTGTTCGCCGTCTCGGCCGTTGCCGCTGAACCGCGCGACGTCACCTATCAGAGCGGCGACGAAACCGTGCATGCGCTGCTCTACATGCCGGCGGGCGAGGGGCCGTTTCCCGCGCTCGTAGTCATTCACGAATGGTGGGGGCTGAATGACTGGGTCAAACAGCAGGCCTCCGATTACGCCGACAAGGGCTACATCGCGCTGGCCATCGATCTCTATCGCGGCAAGGTGGCTACTACTCCCGACGAAGCGCACCAGATCATGCGTGGCGTTCCCGAAGACCGGGCGCAGCGTGATCTGCTGGCGGCAACGACCTTCCTGCGCTCGCTGAACACGGTGAACGGCAAGAAGGTGGGCGCCATCGGCTGGTGCATGGGCGGAGGCTACGCGCTCGACCTGGCCATCGCCGACCCGAAGCTCAAGGCCGTGGTCATCAACTACGGGCATCTGGCGACCGAGAAGTCGAATCTGCGGAAGATTCATGCTTCGGTTCTGGGACTCTTCGGCGGTGAGGACCAGGGAATTCCAGTTGCAGACATTCGTAAGTTTGAAACTGAGCTGCAAGGGATGAACAAGAAAGTAGAAATCCACATCTATCCCGACGCCGGACACGCCTTTGAGAATCCCAACAACGAGAAAGGGTATCGCGCGGACGACGCCGCCAACGCCCAGAAGCTAACCGCGGAATTTCTTCAGAAGAACTTGAAGTAGAGCGATGAGAAGGCTAGGTACGGCAAAACCACAATAGGGTCCTTCGACTCCGTGTCCGCCGTCCCGCAAAAACAGTGGGACGAAAAATCAATCGGACACTCAACTCAGGACGACAATCGTGGGGTGAAAAGGGGACGAGCGTACTCGTCCCCGCAGAAGCTATGCGGCTTTATTGTTTCTCCGCAAAGCGCTGACTCGGTCCAGGGTGCCGACGATAGCCTGAGCCTGGTTACGGATCGTGCCCAGGATGTCGTCGGGCAGTTTGTTGTCGTTGATGTATTTGTCGTAGTGGTCTTTGGCGTAGTTGTCGCCGCTCTCCATCGACGACAGAATGGCGTCGTCACCGCCGCCGAGGCTGGCCTTCAGGCCGGTCCATCCCCGGTGCAGCGCTCCCATGGTGCTGCCGGTGCGATCGACGTCGGCCTTACCGTAGCGAATGGCCTCATTCTCCAGGTCGCCGGCAAACTTCGCGCGCTCCAAACTGACTTCGCTCAGCAGGCTTTTCAGTTGCGGGTTTTTTACGTGCTCGGAGGCGTCACGATAGCCATTCTGGCCGTCGCGACAGACCTCGATCAGGTCTTCCAGTGCGTTCAGTATGTGCTTTTGATCAGACATAGACGTTCCCCCTATAACAGCCGTATTCTCCAGTTGGATGTGAGAGATGCGGGGGGGTTTGTCTCGCACGAGTTGCCAAATCCGGCGCTTTTTACGTTGACGGAGAGTTGGTTTCGCGCTAATCTTGATGGCGAACAAAAAGCGAAAACAACGACAATGGATCCGTGGCTGCTACAAACCGTCGAGGAAGATTCTCCGCAGCCCTTGGTGGGCATCGCCAAGCTTGCCGCACACGGTGAGTCCATCCGCCAGGGCCATCTGGTGGAGTACTTCACTCTGCCCACGCACGCAATTCTGAACCGCTGCACCTCGAAGCGAGTTCCTTTCGCCTGGACCATCAACCCTTATCGCGGCTGCGAATTCGCCTGCAAATATTGCTACGCGCGCTATACCCACGAGTTCATGGAGATGCGCGACGGCGTCGACTTCGAGCGCAAGATTTACGTCAAGCAGCAGACCGCATGGCTGCTGCGCCAGGAACTGCGCAAGGTGAAACGCGGCGAGGAAATTGCCATCGGGACCGCGACTGACCCGTATCAGCCGGCGGAAAAGCGCTTCGAAATCACGCGCGGCATTCTGGAAGAGCTGGCGCTGCATCAGGGATTGCAGATCGGCATCGTCAGCAAGTCGGAGCTGATCACCCGCGACATCGACCTGCTGCAACGCGTCGCCGAGGGCAACACGCTGTACATCAATCTCACGATCACGACCGTCGATACCAAGCTGGCGCGCATTCTGGAGCCGCGAGCGCCGCGCCCCGATCTGCGGTTGAAGGCGGTTCGCGCGCTGCGCCAGGCCGGGCTGCGGGCGGGAGTGATCTGCGCGCCGGTGCTGCCGGGTATCACCGACTCGCCTGCCGCTCTGGATGCACTGGTGCGAGCAACGAAAGCGGCGGATGGAAAATACATTTACGCCAACCCGCTGTTTCTGAAGCCATGCTCGGCGAAGGTGTTTCTGCCGTTCCTGGAAAAAGAGTTTCCTCACCTGGTGGAGGAATATCGCAAGCGCTTCGAGGACCGCGCGTTTCTGGGGAACGCTTACGCCAGGCGCATCTCGGAGCTGATGGACCGCCTGCGCAAGAAGCACGGCATCACGCGCGAGGTCACACGGCGCGGTGACATTGGACCTTTGCCGCCTCCGGCCGGACAACAACTGACGCTGTTTGAAGGCGCGGCGAAGCAGATGGTCAGCGGCCATTCGCGAATGCGAAAAATTAGCTGAAGCAATTGCCGCCGAGAGAGCGATAATAGAGGTGTCGTAATCTCCGGGAAAGCTTCGGCTTTCCTCAACTCCTTCCGCTCCAACCCGCCTCGGAGGAGAACATGCCGTTGTTCGAGTACGTCTGCACAAAGTGTCATCACAAATTTGAAGCCATGCTTACCCTGCAGGAACATGAGAGCAAGCAGGTCAGTTGTCCCGAGTGCAACAGCCGCAAAATTGAGCAGGATGTGGCCGAGTTCTTCGCGGTGACTTCTCCCAAAAGCTGAAACATCGGGCACCCGGTAGCTTTCTAACAACGCATCGTGCGGTGCGTCACAGACACGTGTGTCGACCTGCGCTAGGGTGAAGAGTAATCACGAGAGGTGTGGTATGGCCGCGCCGTGGGCACACCGTTACGCGCAACGTACGAAAACTGCAAAAAGCTCCATCATTCGAGAACTCCTCAAAATCACCCAACGCCCCGAGGTCATTTCCTTTGCCGGAGGCCTGCCTGCGCCGGAGGTCTTTCCGGTGGAGCGCTTTCAGGAAGCCTGTCAGCGAGTGCTGCACACGCAGGCCGCGGCCGCGCTGCAATACGGACCGACCGAGGGCTATCGGCCTTTGCGCGAGTACATCGTCGCGCACATGGCACGCTACGGAATCCTGGCCAGCGTCGACAACGTGCTGATCACCTCGGGCTCGCAGCAGGCGCTGGACCTGATTGCCAAGCTGCTCATCAATCGCGGCGATCGCATCCTGGTGGAGTGTCCGACGTACCTTGGTGCGCTGCAGGCGTTCGATCTGATGGGCGCCGAGTATGTCACCGTGCCCACCGACGAGCACGGCATCCAGACCTGCAACATGGAGCACGCTCTGCGCTCGGGACCGAAGTTCATGTACATCCTGCCGAACTTCCAGAACCCCGGCGGGGTAACGCTTTCGCACTCGCGGCGCGAACAACTGGTGATCCTCTCCGACAAATACGGCATACCGATTATCGAAGACGATCCCTACGGCCAGCTTCGCTATGAGGGTGAACACAACTCACCGCTGGTGGTGCTTGACCGCACCAACCTCACGCGCGACAAAGACTACAAGCTCGGCAATGTGATTTACCTGAGCACGTTCTCGAAGGTGCTGGCGCCCGGGCTGCGCGTCGCCTGGATTGTCGCGCCCCCGGACGTGATCGCCAAGCTGGTACAGATCAAACAGAGCACCGACCTGCACACCAGCATGTTCACGCAGATGGTGGTCTACGAGGCCGCGCGCGATGGATTCATCGACGAGCACGTGAAGATCATTCGCGCCACGTACAAAGAGCGGCGCGACGCCATGCTGCAGGCGCTGAACGACTACTTCCCACCCGAGGTGTCGTGGACCAAGCCGAACGGCGGACTGTTCCTCTGGGTGACCATGCCGCCGGATGTTGATTCGTCGAAGCTGCTGGAGTCGGCGTTGCGCCAGGATGTGGCCTTTGTGCCCGGCGATCCGTTCTTCCCCAATGGCGACGAGGGGTCGCACATGCGGCTGAATTTCTCCAACGCTAAGCCGGAGGCGATTCGCGAAGGGATTCGGCGGCTGTCGATCGCCGTCGCACACGAATTGGAACATCGCACCGCCGAGGTGGCGCTGGTTTAGGTGTTAGAGGCCCGTTTTACGAGTTGTCATCCTGAGCGAAGCGAAGGATTTGCGGTTCGCTCGAGGGGAAGAATCTCCCAGGTCTCGAACACCGCGAGACCCGGGGCACCCGGCTCCGCTCAGGGCCGAGCTTCGTAAACAATATTGAACGGCGTCTCGGTTGCGCGCCGGAAGCGGCTGAAGCCGGCCGCGGTGATCACGTCCCGGATACGCGCTTCGCCCGATTGTGCACCCAGGCACAAGCCCACTTCCTGCGATCGAGAACACGGCGTACACAGTAACGTCGAGAACGAGTAATAGACCCGGCCTACCGGATTCAAGTTGTCCTTCAAGTCATCGTTGGCAAACGGCTCGACCACCATCCAGGTTCCATCGTCGCTCAGCGACCGGCGAACGTGCGCCGCCGCTCCCACCGGATCGCCCATGTCGTGAAGGCAGTCGAACACAGCGACGAAGTCGTAGTCTTTCCCCGGAAACTCCTTGGCTTTCGCTACCCCAAATTCCACCCGGTCGGCGACACCCTCCCGCTGAGCGGTTTCGCGGGCGGCCTCGATCGATTTGTCGTGATAATCGAATCCGAAGAAGCGGGAGTTGGGAAACGCCTTCGCCATCAGGATGGTCGAGGATCCCTTTCCGCAACCCACGTCGGCAACGCGCGCGCCGGCTTCCAGTTTGTCTTTCACATCATGCAGCGCAGGAATCCAGGAGCTCACCAGGTTGGCGGCGTATCCGGGGCGGAAGAACTTCTCGCAGCCGTGAAACACACCGTCGTCATGCTCGTGCCAGCCCATCCCAGCCCCGTTGCGAAACGAGTCGGCGATGCGGGGCACGGCCGCCAGCGAGCCCAGAGCCAATTCGAACGCGCCCGGGAGATAAGCCGGACTGTCTTCGTTGGCAAGTGCGAAGGCCTGTTCTTCGGTGAGACTGAACTTCCGGGTCTTGTCGTCATAGGTGACGTAGCCGCCAGCTGCCTGCGATGCCAGCCACTCGCGCACATAGCGCTCATCCGTCTTGGTCTCGGCCGCGAGTTCGGCCGAAGTCATGGGCCGGACAGCAAGGGTCTTATACAAACCCAGTCTTTCCCCGATGACCACCATGCCGGCGTGGACCGCCGCGCCCAAGTCGCCCACAAACTTTCCAACAAAGTCATTCAACTTATCCATGTCAACAGCCATAGTGCACTCCTTCCCTGAGGGTCGAAAATTGTAACTCTATTTCGACCTCCGAGTTGCGAAAAAGCGAGCAGAATTGTCAAAAGACGGCGTGGCCGACAGGAGCGGATTCGCTCCTACGCCCCAAGATCTCGCGTTATTGGAGACTTTGGGAGAGGTAGACCGAGTTATCCCCTGATGAGACAGGGGTTTATCTTCGCGAGGAACGAGTACCTGTCGCGTTGCAGGTTCTGGCGGGATAGCAACCCCGCGAAGCAGTTGCTTTTGTTCTCCAAAGGAGGACCGCTCCGCGGGGCTTGAGGAGAAGGTAACCGAGACTCTGCTTTCCCAGTACCTTCTATCGCTGATAGTACATCCGCTGGATTACGAGAAGTAATCTAAATACAACTATTTCTTCGAGACTTACAGCCGGCAGGGTTACAAATTGGTTACGGTCTGAAGACCACACGGCGTCCGCTCGAAGGCGCATCCCACACGCTCTCGACTTCCCGCAACGGAAACGCGTCAATCTCCATTGAAAACGGTTCCTTCGCGGCTGCCTGAATACATCGCGCCAGCGATTCGAAGATCGCCTGAATGGAGACGGAGCCGAAGCCGCTGCCCATCAGTTCCAGACCGGTGCTTCGCAGAGTGGCTGAGGGCAGAGAAATGTTGGCGCCGGCCATAGCCCCAATCTGCATGTAGCGAATTCGCGAGCCCGCGCCGGGAAATCCTTTCTGCGAGATCGCTTCCATAAGCCGTTCGGCCGGGCTTCCCCACACGTAATCGAGCACGACATCGATTTTGCCTCGCGCCCACTCCTCGGTCACCGCCGCAATCAGGCCTGCCGCCTCTTGATCGAGGGAGATGACGCCGTCGGCGCCGAGTTGCGGAAGCTTCGCCAGCGTTGCAGGATTTCGTCCCGCAGCGACCACGCGCTTGGCGCCGAGACGACGAGCCACCTGCACTGCCAGCTGACCGGCAACTCCCGTGGCTCCAAGGATTAGAACGCTTTCTCCGGCGACGAACTGCGCGCGCCCGGTCAGCGGCCCCCACGATGACATCAGGGGATTCATCATGGCAGCAACGGTGTTGTCGTCGAGGGTATCGGGAATCGGCTGGCAAAAAAAGCGCGCCGTCGCGCAGCGCTCGGCGAAGCTGCCATAAGGAGGCTTCATCGCTCCAAAATAAACGCGCGCGCCGTCTTCGAGGCGGCCTACGCCGTCAATCCCAGGAACCATCGGAAGCGCACCGGTGCTCATGTAATGCGCGCCGCGCGCCAGAGACTTCACGACGGGATGCAGGGCGGCCGCGCTCACGGTTACCAGAACTTCGCCGGCGCCGGCGTCGGCGGCAGGATCGGCGAAAGCAGCGAAGCGCGGTGTCGCTCCGAAAGACTCAATAACAGCAGCGTTCATGAACGGCAATCCTTTTCACACTGAATTACGCGTGCTCTCGCGATGTTCGAGGCCTGGGAGGGGCTTCACTGCGGGCGAACCGCAGATTTTTCGACTCCGCGGTCGCTATCGCGCCCGCTACGCTCAGGATGACAATTTTATAGGTATGGGCGTCTTCAAACGGATGGATTGCGCCCGCACGTGCGACGAAGTTTATGAACAAACGCAAAACTCCGTGCCCTCAGTGGTGAATGAATCTTCAGGATCTACGCCGCTTCCACCAGTGCGACGACCATTTCGCGCTCGCGCGGGCCGTCGAACTCCATCAGCACGGCGCGCTGCCAGGTGCCTAGCAGCAGCAATCCGCTTTCTACCGGCAAAGCCAGCGACGTGCCGATGATCGCCGACAGGATGTGATCGGGCACATGCTCGGGATTGTGCTCGTGTCGGTAATCGAGTTTCGGCACCATGATCTCGAAGGCGTCGAGCATGTCGAGGTCGGTGCCGGGATCCAGGTCGGCCGTAGTGAGCGCCGCGGTAGTGTGCAACAGGTTCACCTGGCACAGGCCGGTCTTATCGGCGTAGTTCTTCCAGAGGATGGCTTCCAGCTTCTGGGTGATGTCGATGACTTCGCGCTTCTTGTGCGTTTTGACGACCAGACGTTGCATGCTGAACCTATTCCTTCACTCCGGAAGACGCGGTCCCGGAACTGGCCGGGGGCTCCGGATTGGGCGTGAACAGTTCCAGACGAACCCGCCAGGTCACCGACTGGCCGGGCTGGAGCAGGACCATACCTGTGTCGACATTGCCCCAATTCCTGTTGTATGGATCAGGTAAATTGAACTGCGGCTCAATAGCAACAAAATTCTTGTCCACTGGGGCGTAAACCTGAATGCACGTGATGTGTGGCGACATGGTGATCAGCCGCAGTCCATATTTTGCCGCCGGATCGACGATCTCGGAGACCGAAGTCTTATTCGGTCCGTGGTTGAGATCGGAGAAGTTGTCGTCCAGATACTGTTTGTCGAGCGGCGCTCCGCCGGGCATGGAGAAGTCGTACGGAGTTCCCTTCACCGACACCCGCCGTCCGGTTGTAAACGAATCGTCATAATTATTCATCACCGCGCGCAATTCGCTTGGGATGTGCAGCCGCACCTGCTCGCGATCGCCACTGGGCAGCAGGAAATATGGATGCCAGCCGATGCTCATCGGCAGCAGCCTGGTACCGACGTTTTTCGCTGTGACGGTCATGTCGAAGGCATCGTGGCTGAGCACGGTCTCGACTTCGACGTCGGTGTCGGAGAGCCAGTGTCCGTCGAAATCGCCCGCATGCAGCGTAGCCATCACGGCCGAATCCTGCGAGCCGTTGCGCAGGATGGGATGCTCAAAGTGCGAGTCGCGCATCAGGCCGTGAATCGAGTGCTTCTCCGCGCCGGGATTCTTACCGCTCCAGTTCGCGGGCAGGGTTACGATCTTGCCGGCTACGACGGCGCTGATTGTTTTGCCGTCAGGCGAGAGCGTTCCGCGAATGCGGTTGGCGTACGGCAGCAGGATCGCTCCACCGATCTTGAAAACCTCGTTGCCCCACTCGTCATCCTTCTTGTTGAGCAACTGCTCGGCTTCCGGAAGCGGCGGCGCATTCAGCACATCGATCTCGCCCTTGCCCGGAAGAAATGCCCTGATCTGAAGCACGGCCATGCCGCGGCCCGGAAGAATAGTGGCTTGGAGAAACTGCGGCCTGTCTTTATCGGCGACGGGCGGGCGCTGCAAGGTGATCACGGGCTCCTCGCCAATCATGACCGGAGCCGGCTTTTGTGTGGCCTGGTCTTTGTCTGCGGGTTTAGTTTGAGCTAGCATCGGAAGGCTCGCGGTTAGCAACACGAGATATGCCGCGCAACCTGCGATCGCGCGAACTTTGAGTGGCGAACTCCTGAAATAGAAATGCGACATAAAGATTTGGACTGAGGTAATCCTCCGCAGGATTGCTGATAATCTCAATGTTTCGACGAGCTTCCTCGCCGCGAAAACACGATGATAACAGCTGTGGGAAACAATGCTGGCCGTATCAAACCCCCATATCAATCGCGCCTCAGGCTCTGGTGGCTGCTGCTTCCCGTAGCAGCCGTCGGGCTTTTTGTCCTGCCCGCGTTAGCCGACCTCAAGTACATCCTGATCAACCAGGACGTGGTCATGGCACGACTCACCAATGCGCCGGTCAGTAACAATGACCGTGTCGTCGCTCTGGAGAAGATGTTTCGTGACGCTGGGTGCCAGCCGACCGAGCAGACTGTCAAGCACCTGCATCAGCCGAATGTGTTGTGCGTTTTGCCAGGTGCCAGCAACTCAACCATTGTCATCGGCGGACACTTGGATCACGTTGAGGAAGGTACCGGCGTCATCGACGATTGGAGTGGCGCGTCGATGCTGCCCAGCCTCTACCAAAGTCTCGCCGGTCAGATGCGAACCCATACGTTTTTGTTTATCGGGTTTGCCGGTGAAGAGGAAGGTTTGGTCGGTTCCGAGTTCTATGCCAAGCAACTGACAGCGGAGCAGCGCAAGCAGATCGCAACGATGGTCAATCTGGAGTGCCTGGGAATCGGCAAAACGGAAGTCTGGACCAGCCATTCGGAGCCGATTCTAATCAAGATGCTGATGGCGCTCGCGCGGTCGATGCAGATCCCGGTCGCCGGCATCAACGTTGAGCGGGTGGGCACCACCGATTCGGAATCATTTGCGCGCCTGGGCATTCCGCGAATCACGATTACCGCAATCACCCAGGACACGTGGCCGCTTCTGCATAGCAGCAAAGACAATATTAAGGCGATTAATCCTGAGCAGTATTACGAATCCTATCGCCTCATCGCACCCTACCTGGTTCTACTAGATCAACAGCTGCCCACCGACGGATCCGACATCGAGAAGCACTTCTCGGACAAATAAAAAGCCGGAGCGATTTGGCCGCTCCGGCTGAATAGCGTCGCTGCCGGGTGCCCCACCCATTCGCGGTTTTCGAATGAGTGGGACTCCGTCGGATTAATTACGCGCTTACCGTCTGCTTGGTCTTCGCGGCAAAGCGAATGGCTTTCGCCTTCAGGATCGTCTCGATACCGCGCAGCGCTTCCAGCACCGGTTCGTTGATATCGCCATCGACCTGCACCACGGCCACGGCCGATGACTCCGCGCCACGACCCAGCGAGAAGTTGGCGATGTTGACGTTGTGCTGACCCAGCACCGTTCCCACACGCCCCACGACTCCAGGGACGTCGAGATTGCGCAGGTAGATCATGTTGCCTTCCAGCGGAGCTTCGACGTGAATGCCGTCGATCTCCAACAGTCGAAGCTGACCACCCACCGCAACCGTACCGGCGACCGTGTTCTCCTGCGCAGCGCTCTTGAAGGTCATGCGCAGCGCGTTGCTGCCCTCGGCCTTCTTACGCTCGGTAACGCGAATACCGCGTTCTTCGGCAGCCGACACGGCGTTGACCAGGTTGGCCCGCTCATGAGCATGGGCCAACTGATTCAACGCACCGGCCACGGCGGCGTTGCGGATCAGCGCGGTCTGCCAGGTGGCGATCTCGCCGTCGTACGTCAACGCGATCTCCTCCAGGCCGCCCTCGCACGATTGCGCCAGGAAAGTTCCGAGCCGCTCGCCCAATGCGATGTAGGGCAGCATGTGCTGGTACTCTTCCTCGCTGATCGAAGGGATATTGACCGCGTTCTGGATCACGCCTTTCAGCAGGTACTCGCGCACCTGCTGCGCAATCTGCACGCCCACGGCCTCCTGCGCCTCGTTGGTCGAGCCGGCGATGTGCGGCGTCAGAATCACGTTCGGCTGCTGCATCAGCGGCGAATCCTTCAACGGCTCGCTGTGGTAAACGTCGAGGCCGGCGCCGGCAATCTGGCCCGACTCGAGCGCGGCAATCACGTCGGCTTCGTTCAGCAGCTCACCGCGTGCGCAGTTCACCAGCCGCACGCCCTTCTTCATCTTCTTGATGGCGTCAGCGTTGATCATTCCCTGCGTCTGCGGGGTGAGCCCGACGTGCAGGGTAATGTAGTCCGCCTGTGCGTAGAGCTCGTCCAGCGGAACCATGCTGACGTTGAGCTGCTGCGCGAGGGCCGGCGCCACATAGGGATCGTGCGCGACGACCTTCATGCCGAAGGACTGCGCGCGCCGCAACACTTCCACGCCCACGCGGCCCAGTCCGACGATGCCCAGCGTCTTGCCGCGCAGCTCGGTTCCCTGCAGCGACTTCTTCTCCCACTTGCCCGCAGCCGTGGTGGCATGAGCATGCGGAATGAAGCGCGCCATCGACAGCATGAGTGCGAAGGTATGCTCGGCGACAGCGACGGCATTGCCGCCGGGAGTGTTCATGACCACGATGCCGCGTTTGGTGGCGGCGTCGAGGTCGACGTTGTCCACGCCTACGCCGGCGCGTCCGATGACGCGCAGTTTGGGCGCCTTCTCCATCATGGCGGCGTCGACAAACGTCGCCGAGCGCACCACGATGGCTTCCGCATCCGCCAGCTCGCGCGGCAGCGATTCTTTGTCCGGACTGACGATCGTCCAGTCGCCGTCGCCAAAGACCTTCAGTGCGGAAGGAGAAATCTTGTCGGCAATTACGATCTTCATACTTTAACCGCCTCGGCGAATTGCCCTGCAAAGGTCTCTTGCACGGCGCGGACGCCAGCGCCCAATTCGAATTTGTGCGACGGTGCGACCTTGGCCAGCACATGCTCCAAGGCGCCGACAACGCCAAGGGCGTCGAGATAGTCGTAATAGCCGAGATGCGCGATGCGGAAGAGTTTGCCCTTCATCTCGCCCTGTCCGTTGGCCATCACGATGGCGAAACGCTCGCGGAACTCCTTCACCATGGCGCTCGAATCAACGCCTTTCGGGGCGAGCACCGCGGTGCAAGCCGCTGAGGGGCAGGTCGGCGCAAACAGCTCGAGTCCCAGCGCCTTGACGGCGGCGCGAACCATCGCTGCCGAAGTTTCGGCGTTGTGGATGAGGGCGTCGCGACCGTCGGCGAGATTGCCGTTGCCAGCCTTGCGAATGTAGTCGAGCGCCGCACCCAGTCCGACGATCAGCGCGACCGCCGGCGTGAACGCCGACTCGCCCTTGGTCTGGGACTTGCGCTCCTTGCGCAGATCGAAGTAATACCGCGGCTGCTTGGCCGACTCCATACGCTGCCAGGCGCGCTCGCTCACGCTGAGATACGCCAGGCCCGGAGGAATCATCACGGCTTTCTGCGAGCCGCCGATCAGCATGTCGATGCCCCAGTTGTCGACCTCGAAGTGCGTGGTGCCGAGGCCGGTGATGCCGTCGACTACCAGCAGGGTGTCGCTTCCCTTCAGCAGTTGCGAGATGGCCTTTACGTCATGACGGGCGCCGGTGGAGGTTTCGGTCCCCTGCATGTAGAGCACGCGCACGCCGTCGAGCTTCGACTTCACCTGGCCCAGATCGAATGTCTCGCCGTAGGGGACGCTCAACACGTCGACGTCGCAGCCGTAGGCTTTGACCAGATCGCGCCAGCGCTCGCCGAACTTGCCGGCGCTCAGCACAAGAACCTTTTCGCCGGGCCAGGTGAGGTTCGAGACCGCAGCTTCCATCGCGCCCGTACCCGACGAGGCGAGGATGAGGACGTCGTTGTTGGTGCCGATGAAGGTTTTCAGATCGGCCAGGGTGCGGGAAAAGATTTCACGGAATTCCGCCGTGCGGTGGTGCATGTCGGCGGCGGCGATGGCATTCTGGGCGGCTGGAAGTAAAGGAGTAGGACCGGGAGTAAACAAACGTGTCTTACGAAGCATGGCGATTCCTTTGCTCGTAGATTGCCGGTGAGAAACGCCGACATACCACTATAGAACGCCCCGCGGAGGCGGGCTAGCGCCCTTAGACGCGCCGGCTGTGCCGGAGGTCACAGGGTGAGGTGACCTGGTCCCCTATAATTGAGGGCCATGAGTCTAAGCGAACGCATACAGAAAGACATGGTTGCCGCCATGCGCGCCAAAGAAGAGCTGCGGCTGTCGACCCTTCGCATGATGAAAGCGGCGCTGCAGATGAAGCGTATCGACAAGCGCGCCGACCTGGACGAGAAAGAAGAGCTGCAGATCTTCACCACCATGATCAAGCAGCGGAAGGATTCCATCGAACAGTTCGAAAAGGGCGGACGCCCCGAGCTGGCTGCGAAGGAGGCCTCGGAGATCACCATCATCGAAGGCTACATGCCGCAGGCGGTGGGCGAGGCGGAGATCATCGCCACAGTTAAGGCGGTCATCGCAGAGATGGGCTCTCCCACAATGAAGGACATGGGAGCGGTGATGAAGAACGTGAAGACCAAATTCGGCGACGCGCGCGTGGATGGGAAGGTTATGAGCGAGGTCGTGAAGAAGGAACTGGCGGGCGGGAATTAGCAATCAGCAATTAGGGGTTCAGCCTCTCTGCAATCTCTGTTCCCTTTAATCGTCATCCCGAGCGGAGCGTGCGCGCCTTTGCTTTCATCCTCCCAGGTCTCGAACACCGCCAGACCCGGGGCACCCGCTGTCACGGGTGATTGTTGTAATCTGATTTCACCTCCATGTCGTACCAAGACACAGTGGAACAGCTCTACGCGCTCGGGCACGAGCTGGCAGCGACACCTTCGCACAAGTTCGATCTGGCCTACGTGCGCGCGATGCTGGAGGCTATGGGCCATCCCGAGCGGCGCTTTCCGAGCGTGCTGATCGCGGGCACCAATGGCAAGGGCTCGACCGCGGCCACGTTGGCATCGATTCTGCGCGTTGCCGGATACAAGACCGGACTCTACAGCTCGCCACACCTGGTGCGCATTAACGAGCGCATTCGTGTCAACGGCGAGCAGATTTCCGATGCTGAATTCGGGGCGATTCACGCGCGCGTGGAGCAGACGGCGCAGCAATTGCTCGCACAGGGCAAACTGCCGTGGCATCCCAGCTTCTTCGAAATGCTGACGGTGATGGCCTTCGAATATTTCGCCAGCGTCGGAATCGAGATTACGGTGCTGGAGGTCGGCATGGGAGGGCGGTTGGACGCGACCAACGTTGTCGATCCGGTCATCGCGGTCATCGCCGACATCTCGCTCGATCATCAAAACTATCTGGGCAACACCATCGCTGAAATCGCGCGCGAGAAGGCGGGCATCATTCACCGCAATGGGCTCGTTGTCACGCTGCCGCAGCATCCGCAGGCGAACGACGTCATCGGACATGCGGTGTTGGAGGCCGAGGCTCGCGCGGTGAGCGCCGCGCAGTATGTGCCGCCGGTTTCGCCCGGGGCGGCGATTTACTATGCCGGACATGCCCCGCCGATCGCGGGCCGCAATCGGTATCCCCTCACAGTGATGGGCGAGGAGATTGAGGTGGACTCGCCGCTGGCGGGACGGCATCAACTGCGCAACATCGCGCTGGCGATCGCAACGGCAGAGGAGCTCGGACACTTCGGCTTCAAGGTTACGGCCAAGCAGATCGAGCAGGGCATTCGCGAGACGCGATGGCCGGGACGGTTCCAGGTGCTGCCGCCATCGGCCAAGACGCATGAACATGAGATGGTGCTCGATGTCGCGCACAATCCGGCGGGCGCATGGGCGCTGCGGTCGGCGCTGTCGGAGAGCTTCGGCGAGCGGGAGCTGACGCTGGTCTTCGCAGCCATGCGCGATAAGGCCATCCAGGAGATTGCCGATGTGCTCTTCCCTATCGCCGAACAGGTGGTGCTGACGCACGTGAACAATCCGCGCGCCGCCACGACGGCGGAACTGCTGCAGGCGGCCTCGCGCACCGGCGCGACAATGTATACCGAAGACACGGTTGCGGCGGCGTTGGCGAAGGCGCATGAACTGGCGCGGCCGGAGGGCGTAGTCGTGGTCACGGGCTCGATCTTCCTCGTCGGCGAAACGATGGCGGAGATCGGGATTGAGGCCGATTGAATTGTCATCACGAGCGATCCGGGACGCCGGGCGAGGGATCTACTTTTTTCGACGCGGAGGATGTAAAGGCAGATCCCTAGTCGGCTGAAGCCCTCCTCGTGATGACAATTCTGGAATTCTCCGTGCGCTCCTTGTCCGTAGTGATGATGGGCCTGCTGTGGTGAATTTTACTTTTGCATGCACTCGACCGACCAACAACTCGCGAGCCCGGCAGCGCAACGCGGCACAATGCTGAGCCGACTGCGTTCTTATTGCGTCTTCGTTCCGATCGTTTATCTGTACACCGGAATCATGGGTACTCTCGCCCTGATCGCTTCCTTATTCGACGGAACCGGGGGGGTGCAGCACTGGTTTGCACGCACCTGGTCGACCATGATTCTGAAGACCATCGCCATCCGTGTGAAGGTTGTAGGTCAGGAACACCTTCAAGGCATTCCGCACGCGGTTTACGCCGCCAATCATCTGTCGGCGCTCGACATTCCGGTGCTGTACTCGTCGCTGCCGGGACAGTTTCGCATCATGGCCAAGCGCGAACTGTTTCGCTATCCGTTTCTCGGCTGGTATTTGCGGCGCTCGGGACAGATTCCGATTGTGTATGGCGATGCACACGCCTCGCTCAAGAGCCTGAACCGCGCCGGCGACGCGCTGCGCAAAGGGATGCCGCTGATGGTTTTCCCCGAAGGCGGTCGTTCGGCCACGGGCGAGCTGCGGCCGTTTCTGAACGGGGCTTTCTTCATCGCCATTCGCGCGCAGGTGCCGGTAGTACCGATAGCGATTGTGGGAACGTACGAATTGCTGCCCATCAACAGCTTTCACATGCTGCCCGGCGAGGTTACGCTGGTAATTGGCGAGCCGATTCCGACCGCGGGCATGAAGCTTCGCGACATGGAGAAGCTGTCGGCACAGGTGCGGCAGGTGATCGCCGATTTGTACGAGGCGCACACGGCTCGCATTGGACAGGTGAAAACGACAGCATGAAACCACGCATCGCCATTCCGGTTCCGAACTCCAGGCGACCGCTTTATGTCGGTGTCGCGCTGCCGCAGTATGAACGTGCGATCCGCAGTGCCGGAGGTGAGCCGGTGGTCATCTCGGTGAACGCCTCGTCGACCGACATCGCGCAGGCCGTGAAGAGCTGCGATGGCGTGCTGCTGCCTGGCAGCCCGGCCGATGTCGATCCGGAAAAGTATGGCGCCGAGCGGCATCCGGACACGGCGGCGCCCGATCCCTTTCGTGACAACACCGACGAATTGCTTTTGCAGGATGCCTACAACATGCGCAAGCCGATCTTCGGTATCTGCTACGGCTTGCAGTCGCTGAACGTCTGGCGCACAGGCACGCTGGACCAGAACCTGCCGCGCGGCATCAATCATTCGGCCGGACGCAAAGTGGCTCGGGCCCATCACGTCGAGATCGACCCGGAGTCGAAGCTGGCCGCGATGTTGCGCGACGCCGGCGCGCTACCGGAAAGCGACGAGTTGGTCATCCCGGTCAACTCCAGTCATCACCAGGCGCCGGAAACGCTGGGCGACGGATTGCGGCTGGTGGCGTGGTGTCCCGACGACGGCGTGAAGGAAGCGGTTGAGGGCACCGCGCCGGATCACTTCGTGCTGGGCGTGCAGTGGCATCCCGAGCGCACCAGCGACAGCGAGCCGGCCTCGCGCGCGATATTCGCGGCGTTCATTCGCGCGGCAACCGAATGGCACAAACGCCTGGCGAAGAAACAGCAGGATTTCGAGTCGGTGCGGTAAAGCGTTCATCACGCCCTTTGTTGTTCCTCGCCACATCAATTACTCTGGTCTCTTATGCTCGATCTGGCATTTGTACGCGATCATCTTGACCTGGTTGAAAAGAAACTCCGCGACCGTGGCATGAATCCTGAGGCGATCCTGGCGGATTTCCACGCCATTGATCAGGAGCGCCGCGCCGCCATCACCGAATCCGAAACCCTGAAGGCCCGGCGCAATCAACTTGTTGGGGAGTTTCAGAAACTCAAGAAAGAGCAACAAGACACGACCGCAAATTTGCAGGAACAGAAGGAGCTGAAGGAAAAGCTTCCCCTGGCGGACAAGAAGGTAGAAGAAGCCGACGCGCGTCTTCGGACCATCCTGCTCAACATTCCCAACCTGCCCGATGACAGCGTGCCAGTCGGCAAAAGCGAAGAGGACAACGTCGAGGTTCGCCGCTGGGGCGCGCCGCCGCAATTTGACTTCGCACCCAAGCCGCATTGGGAGCTGGGTGAAGAACTCGGCGTACTCGATCTGGAACGCGCGGCCAAGATCACCGGCGCTCGGTTTGCGGTCTACTGGGATCTGGGTGCGCGGCTCGAACGAGCGCTGATGAACTTCATGCTCGACTTGCACACGCGCGAGCACGGCTACACCGAGGTCCTGCCACCGTTTCTGGTCAACGCCGATTCCTTGTACGGCACCGGTAACCTGCCTAAGTTCGAAGCGGACTTGTTCAAGGTTCCGCACGGCGACAAGAATCTCTATCTCATTCCGACCGCCGAAGTGCCGGTGACGAACCTTTACCGCGATGAGACGCTCGACGGCGCTCGACTGCCGATTTCGCTGACCGCCTACACGCCATGTTTCCGCAGCGAGGCCGGCTCATACGGTAAAGATGTGCGCGGCATCATTCGCCAACACCAGTTCCAGAAAGTTGAGTTAGTGAAGTTCACCAAACCCGAGCAGTCGCGGGAAGAGCACGAAAAGCTGACGCGCAACGCCGAGACCGTACTGCAGAAGCTCGGCCTGCACTATCGCGTGATGGTGCTGTCCACCGGCGACATGGGGTGGTCAACGGCGAAGACGTATGACATCGAAGTCTGGCTGCCGGGACAAAATCTGTTTCGCGAAATTTCTTCGTGCTCGAATTTTCTGGATTATCAATCGCGGCGCGCGAGCATTCGCTATCGCCCCGAGGGGGCCAAGAAGACCGAGCTGGTGCATACGATTAATGGCAGCGGTCTGGCAATTGGGCGCACCTGGGTTGCGATCGTGGAGAACTATCAGCAGGCCGACGGCAGCGTGATTGTTCCCGAAGTGCTGCGGCCGTATGTGGGGACAGACCGGATTACGCCGAAGAAGTTTTGAAGGCAGTGGTCAGTGGGTGGTTGTCAGTTGTCAGTTAAACAGTGTGTGACGCTCTGCCAAGCCTCGAACAGCCGCGTCTTGGGGCACCCGGCAATCCTAAAGAGATTGTCATCCTGAGCGCAGCGTCCGCGCAGTTTGCGGACGCGGAGTCGAAGGACCTGCGGTTCGTCCACTCCGCTAGAACTCTGAGCTACGTAAACGATCCCTGGTCTCGGACAGCACGAGACCCGCGGCACCCGGGGCTATTTCTTTTTGGCGGCTTTCTCGCGAATCATCTCCATCAACCGCTTCGTCGTGGGCACGGGGATGCCGTGTTTCTCTCCGCCGCGCACGATGGGGCCGCCGATCGCATCCAACTCCAGCTGTCGGCCCGCCACCAGATCCTTGGCCATGGAGCTACGCATGGTCGGCACGGTGCCGGCGAGGATCACCTCAATCTTCTCGTGGTCGACTTGCGCGCCATCGGCATTGGCTACCGCTGACGCTTCACCGATGACATTGAAGAGTGCGGCCTTCCATTCAGCATTGTCGAAAATCTCGCCTTTGTTCTTCCCCGACGCCGCAGTGACCAGCGCGAAGGGCGCCAGAAAGCTGAGCTTGGTCCACAGCAACGTCTGCTCGTTGGCAACAAACTGGCAGATGAAGCCGAGCTGGCTGTGCAGCTTGTCCAGGACCGTGGCGAGCACCGGCTCTGCCGCGGAGGCCACGCTGAGGCGCACCTGGTTTCGCTGAGCGAACCGGCTGTCAGAGAGCCGGTCGGCCTCGACGGCGATCGCTCCGGCCACAACAATCTTGGGATCAAAGTGCGAGCGCAGAATCGCCATGTGGTCGATGCCGTTGAGCAGCGGCACAATCATTCGCGGCGTGATCTTCAAACTCGCAAAGGTCGACTGCAATTGATAGGTCTTGGTCGCGATCCAAAGAACGTCGAACACTTCATCGAGTTGCGACACGGCGGCGTGCACACCGGCTGTGATGGTGCGATCAGGTTGCTCCAGAGTTAGTTGTTTGGGAAATGAGGCCAGCTTTTCAGGACGGAGGAGCGGCGTGACGTCCTCGCCCACCGAGGAAAGAGCGACCGCGATCAACCCACCGATGGAACCAACACCTAAGATTGCGTGCTTCATGAGAGTCCTTCTTCAGGCAACGAATCGTCAGAAGACCACCTTGCCCAACTCCATAAGGATGCCCGGCGCGGGTTAATGTCGCAGCTTGAGCCAGACGACCACAAACAACGCCAGCCACGCCAGGTCGAGGATGGGTCCGGGAAACATCTGCGCGCTGACTTGGCCTTGCGCGTATAACGCGAAAACGGCAACGGGAAACAGCAGCTTCTCGAGAAACAGCGCGGGCATGAGCGGGACGTAGCGCACTGGATCGCGCGAGATGATGAGGAAGGCGATCTGCCAGGCGAAGGCGATGCCGGCGAAGCCGTAATAGAACTCGAGATGCGTGATCGCGGGCGGCTGGCTCTGGCCGATCATGGCCGCCGCAAAGAACAGCGGGGCGATTTCGATCAGGCCGAGGATGCCGGCGATACGAAAGATCCAGCGCGCGAAGTTGATGTCGCGTTCGCTACTCATCGCGGTGCACGGTGTCCATGGAAAAGGCGGGAAGGCAGACGGCGATATACTCGGCGCCCTCGGCGTTCGGTGTGGAGTACTGCACCCACTCACCGGCGTGCGCTATGACTGCCTGGCCGGCGTTGATATCGAGCTCGCTGCTGCTGGACTTCACGCGCAGCGTGCCCTTCAACACGACGGTGAATTCGTCGAACTCAGGCTTCTGGCCGGGCTCGGTCCAACCCTGCGGGCTACGCATATGCGCAACGCTGACAGCGGAGTTCTTCGAGTTCACACGCCCGATGTATTCGTCGATGAGCTTGGGTTTGTTGCCGGCGGCGGTGACGCGCGTGGGTTGGGAGATGAGTGTGGGCGGCATGGGGAGAATTATAAGTTGTCAGGGGTCGGGGGCTAGGGGCCAAGGGTTACTTCAACTCGCTAGGTGCGGGGTGAGAGTCTTCATTACGGCAGAGTCCCGTAGGGAGCGGCAGAGTTAGTAGAGGGCTCCTTCGACTCCGTCGC
This sequence comes from Verrucomicrobiia bacterium, assembly GCA_035482295.1. GTDB lineage: Bacteria > Acidobacteriota > Terriglobia > Terriglobales > Acidobacteriaceae > Bog-257. The sequence goes on along the minus strand of DATHQX010000110.1, from coordinate 49,597 downwards.
GCAAATGCGGCGCGCCTGCGCTCAGGATGACAACCTCAATTTCTTCCGATGCCCATGAAATCATGGATCGAGCGTTGCTTGTACCAGGTCTCGAACACCGCGAGACCTGGTACAACCGGCTAGCCGGACTGTGGAGACGAAGAGATGAGAAGAGCTCACTGCGAAAGGCGAACCGCGGCTTTACAATGTCATCCCGTAAGGAGCTTGCCCATGCGCCAGGCTGTCCGGTTCTTCGTTGCCGCAGTCATCCTCGGTCTGTTCGTTATCACGTCAGTTCCTCTAGTGCAGGCCCAGCGCACCACTGCGCCCAAGCCCGTGACGCCGCCTCAACCTCCGCCGACCGTCGCTGAGGCCGAGGCATTCATTCGCGGAGCCGAGGCCAAGCTGAACGACCTGTCCGTGAAGGCCAGCCGTGCTTCGTGGGTGCAATCGAATTTCATCACCGACGATACCGAGCTCATCTCCGCCGACGCCAACGAAGTTGTCATGGGCGTGACCACGCAGCTGGCCAAGCAAGCCACGCGCTTCGATCATCTGCAAATGCCGCCCGATCTCGCGCGCAAGATGCTCCTGCTGAAACTGCTGGCCGCCGTTCCTGCGCCCGCGCCTGAAGATCCGACGGAGCTGGCGGAGTTGGCGCGCATCGGCACCTCGCTCGAGGCCGATTACGGCAAGGGCAAGTACTGCCCCACGAGCGGCAAGCATGCGGGCCAGTGTCTCGACATCGGCGAGATCGAGCACATCATGGAGACCTCGACCGATCCCGATGAGTTGAAAGACGTGTGGGTGGGATGGGCGACCGTCGGCCCGCCGATGCGTGATCGTTACGCCCGCTGGGTAACGCTGGGCAATACGGGCGCGCACGAGATGGGCTTCAGCGACCTGGGCGCGATGTGGCGCGCCGGCTACGACATGACGCCCGAGCAATTCAGCGCCGAGATCGAGCGCCTGTGGCAGCAGGTGAAGCCGCTGTACGATTCGTTGCACGCCTACGTCCGCACCAAGCTGGTGGAAAAGTACGGGCCGACGGCGGTTGATGCGGACGGCCGGATTCGCGCCGATCTTTTGGGCAATCCGTGGGCGCAGGAATGGGGCAACATCTTCCCCATCGTCGCTCCGCCCCAACAAAAGCAACCATACGACATCACCGAGCTGCTGAAGGCGAAGAACGTTGATCCCATCGGGATGGTGAAGTACGGCCAGGGCTTCTTCGAGTCGCTTGGCTTTGCGCCGCTGCCGAAGACGTTCTGGGAGCGCTCGCTGTTTGTGAAGCCAAAGGATCGCGACGTCGTCTGCCACGCCAGCGCGTGGGATATCGACAACTTCGACGATTTGCGGCTGAAGATGTGCATCCAGGTGCGCACCGAAGATTTCATCACTGTGCATCACGAGCTTGGGCACAACATGTATCAGCGGGCCTACGAGAATCAGCCGTTCCTGTTCAAGAGCGGAGCCAACGATGGCTTCCACGAAGCCATAGGCGACACCATCGCACTGTCGATCACGCCCGAGTACCTGAACAAGATCGGCCTGCTGGCGACAATTCCGCAGTCGGACGACACCGGCTATCTGCTGCGAATGGCTTTAAACAAGGTTGCATTCCTGCCGTTCGGCTTGCTCATCGATCAGTGGCGCTGGAAGGTCTTCAGCGGCGATATCAAGCCGGCCGACTACAACAAGGCGTGGTGGCAGATGCGCGAGCAGTATCAAGGCATCTTTCCGCCGGTCGAGCGCACGGAGTCCGACTTCGATCCGGGGGCCAAGTATCACGTGGCGGCCAACGTTCCTTACACGCGGTATTTTCTGGCAGTGATTCTGCAGTTCCAGTTCTATCGCGCCATGTGTCACGAGGCCGGGTTCACCGGGCCGCTCTATCGTTGCTCGTTCTACGGTAACAAGGCTGCCGGTGCGAAGTTCAACAAGATGCTGGAGATGGGTCAGAGCAAGCCGTGGCCGGACGCGCTCTACGCACTAACCGGCGAAAAGCAGATGGATGCAGGCGCGATGATGGAATACTTCGCTCCTCTGAAGCAGTGGCTGGATGAGCAGAACAAGGGCAAGCAGGTCGGGTGGAAAGGCAGCGGCCAGTAGGTAGTGAGCAGTGGTCGGTTCGCGACCTTTTGCTTGGATGACGGCGATTCGCAATCGAGAATGTGCCCCGAAGGATCCCGGTGCTCGCGCATCTGTTTACGAGTCTCCAAGAATGCCCGCGCGTTGTGGGGCTCGTCAGTGCAGAATGACGGCAGTTCAGAGTCCGGAGGGCGGCGGAGAGGATAGCCCAGCACGGAGCCGCAGGCGAAGTCCTGCGTGGGCTGCAATTCAATGGCAGAGTCGCCTTCAGCCGGCGGACACAGGTGTCGTTCCTTGACTGGACCTCAAGGTCGCGCCACTGCGAACGAACCGCAGACCCTTCGACTGCGCGTCCGCACCCCGCAACAACTGCGGCGAAGAGGCAGCGGCGCGGACGCTACGCCCAGGATGACAATTCGTTCGCCAACAGCGTAGAGCCGGGCCCTTATTGCTTGGCCGGTAAGTTTAATTTAACGCGTCGACGGAACCAGGCCGAGTCAAACAGGATCGTGGGTCAGTTTCGTTTTGAACCTGACCCACTAACTCAGATAGCACTCGTTCCCTCGATGACAGGTCAACCCGCTACTTTTCTTCCAAGCAATACTCGCCGATCTTTTGCGCAGTGGCTGGGTCGGCGGTCGTGGGATATAGATCCACGTTGGCGCAATCGTACATTCCCCAATTCGCGGGAAGACGAACCATCAAATAATCTCCCGACTCAGGAGCTTTGCACGCCGAAGCGCCTTTGTTGCAATGCAGTTCCAGGGACCGCTTCGCCTGGTCGGCCGTCGCCGGTTGAATCGCTGTGATAATGATGACTCCGTTATTCGTGGCGGAGTTCTTCACCGTGATGGCCGACTTGTCCTGCGCCATCGCGGAAATCCCAACAAAGAAGACGAGGAGAAAGATTGCTTTTCTCATATGGTGTAACCTCCTCTTTCTGCGATCCGAAGCAGCCCTAGGTGGGGGCCGAGCCATTCGGAGCAGGCCGATTTGCACTGCCGGAGGGCCCAAGTGATGGAGCCGCCCACAACTTATCTTCCGCTTCCCGAAACCCGGTGTCTGTGACGGATGACGCATAGTGGTTGTGCTGCACGACACGTTGAGGCGGCGACGAACTCTCGTCGCGAAGCGAGACCCGTTATGCGACAACAACTTTATTGAGAGGCAACTCGGCTAACTGCCAAGCGCCTCTACCGTCCGATAGAGGAGTGCGCGGGGCATAGTTGAGTTAAAGGAACTCCTCTACAGGCTAGGACAGAGTAACTACTCAAAGCCCCGAAAGACGGCACTGGAGTGGCGCCAAGGAAGGTTGCAAGTGCAGAGTAGTTGGATTGCGAAAACGGAACGGCTTACGCTTTTTTCCACCATCACGGCCATGATTGCCGCTCTTCTGCTCACCAGCTGCAGCGGGTTCTTCCCCCCGGCCGATCAGATCATTTCGCTGCAGCTTTCACCAACCAGCGCGTGGATTAAACCCACAACGACGCAGCAATTCAGCGCGACCGCAACATTTGGAAATAACAACACCGGCGACGTGACGTCTCAGGTGACATGGCAGTCTTCTTCGCCAAGCATCGCCACCATCGACAGCTCTGGTCTCGCGACTGCCGTTGCGTTGGGCAGCACGACGATCACCGCAAAATCCAACAACAGCAGCGTCACCGCGACCGCGCTGATGACGGTCAGCGACAAGACGATCACTGGGCTCACGGTAAATCCGAACAGCACCAGCATCTCGCTTTCAGCCGACCAGACCGCGCAGTTCACAGCCTCGGTAACGTTTTCTGACGGAACGATGCAGGACGTAACGACCACCGCCGCGTGGACGTCGAGCGTGCCGAGTGTGGCGAGCATCAGCAGCACCGGCCTGGCGTCGCCGATTTCGGAAGGCACGACGACTATCAGCGCCTCAGCAGCTGGAGTTGTCGGAACAGCGGCGCTGACCGTGACACAGTAGGCTTAGATTTGTATTCGGATTGTTCTATCTGACTTACGGTGTGATGCGGATGATATTGTGCGCGACTTCGACTTGCCGCCCGGGATAGTTCTTCACGATTGAGGCGATGAGTTCTTCCAGCGTCGGCGAACCGCCTTCGCCGTTCACGCCGTCAGCGTCATCCATCAGGATGACGTGATCGTGGCGTGAGTCCGCAAGGATTGAGTACAGCTCGGTTCCCAGTCGATTGGGATTACCGAGTTCGCCGACCCAGCCGCAATAACCTGCATCCAGCCACCACAAACAAGGCTCGTTCACTCGCAGCACCAGTTGTGGCACGACGCTCTGACTATCGCCGGCGATGATCTCGACGTTCGCATTGCCGCGAAAGCGTTTCTGCGCCAACTGTGCCAGGCGCGGCTCTAATTCAATCGAATAGATTTGCTGGAAGTGCTTGCCGATTGCGGCGATCATCTCGCCATAATACGTTCCGGTTTCGATCAGCGTTGTTAAGCGGAATCGTCGCGCGTATTCGAGCACAACGCGCTGCTTCAGCAGATGCGGAATGCGTCGCGGCTCGCCGCGCAGCTTCCAATACCAATAGTCGGGATAATGACCGAGCTGTTTGAACTCAGCGTAAATGGGCAGCTGCTTCAACAGCGATCGAATGGGATTGCGCTTCGGCGTCATGATGCTGACCAGTCCAAGCAGAATTCAAGCGGGCGATGCGATGAAAAAATTGCGTCGCCCGCTTGCTGAGACTGGTTCCGGATTCTACGCCTACTGCTTCTGGCTGGGCGGCGGAGTCGCCGGCTGTTGCGGCCCCGGTGGATTCTCGGTCGGCGGCTTGATCGAAAGCAACTCCACTTCGAAGACCAGCGTCTCGTTCGGACCGATGTCGGCGCCGGCGCCGTGCTCGCCATAAGCAAGGTCGGGCGGCAACCAGAGTTCGAACTTCGAGCCGACCGGCATCAGCTGCAGCGCTTCGGTCCAACCTTTGATAACGCCCTTGACCGGGAAGGTTGCCGGTTCACCGCGCTTGTAGGAGCTATCGAATTCCTTGCCATCGAGCAGCGAGCCCTTGTAGTTGCACGTGACGACATCATTGATAGTCGGCTTCGCGCCCGTGCCTTGCTTGATCATCTTGTATTGCAGGCCGCTGGGTAGCACGACCACGCCTGGCTGCGTCTTGTTCTTCGCCAGGAAGGCATCGCCAGCCTTGGCATTGTCGACCGACAGCTGCTTGCGTTTCGCATCCTCCTGCTCGCGGACTTCGGCCTGCAACTGCGTCAGGGTCTGCTGAGCCTGATCGTCGGTCATCAGCAGCTTCCCGCCGGCCATCGCGTCCTTTATTCCCTGAAGGATAACGTTGGGATCGACCGTGATCGACTCGCGCGCCAGGCCTTTGCCGATGTTCATGCCGATGGCATAACTGATCTGATCCTTCTTCGTCGGCAGTCCGGGAATCGTCGGGGTCGCCGCAGCCGCGCCAGGTTGGCTGGTGGTTGTCTGTCCGCTGGCCGCAGGCGGAGCCTGCGTCGAACTCGTGCTAGTCTGGGCCATTGCGCCCGCGGTCAATAGCGCGCCGGCGATCAATGCGTGGAGTGGGAGGTTGGAGAATTTGCGCATATCTATGATTGTCACACGATGTCGGCTCTTCGCAAAGCGCCGCCCCCCGAGCCCCAGATGTTATTCTGGACTGGACCTTCCTTTCACGAGGCTGTAACCCTTTCATGCCTGACCACAATCTTCCTGAAAACCCCGCTGACAACGAACCCAACGAGTCTTTTGGCGACCTTCTCTCGCAGTACGAACGCAGTCATGCTCGCGTAGTCGAAGACGGCGTCCGGCAGCTGCAAGGCACGGTCGTCGCCATCACCGAAGATTCCGTGCTGCTCGACATCGGCTACAAGACTGAAGGCATTCTCCCACTCGCCGGCTTTCAGGCCGCGGGCGAGACCGTGAAGGTCGGCGACACTTTTCCAGTCACGGTGAAAGGCCGCGATCCGGAAGGTTACTACGAGCTCACGCGCTTCAAAGTCTCGCGGCCGAAGGACTGGACCGCATTGGAGCGCGCCTTCGCCGAGAAGGCGACCATCGTCGGCACCGTCAGCGCCCAGGTCAAAGGCGGCTTCAGCGTCGATGTCGGCGTCCGCGCCTTCATGCCTGCGTCCCGCAGCGGCGTTCGCGAAGCCTCTGAAATGGAAAAGCTGGTCGGTCAGGACATTCGCTGCCGCATCACTAAGCTCGACGTCGGCGAAGAAGACCTGGTCGTCGATCGCCGCGTGGTGATGGAGGAAGAAGAGCGCTCCATCAAAGAGCAGCGCTACACACAGCTCAAGGAAGGTGACATCGTCACCGGCACGGTTCGCAACCTCGCCGATTACGGCGCCTTCGTCGACATCGGCGGCATCGACGGACTGCTGCATGTCTCCGATATCTCCTGGAGCCGCGTAAACTCGCCCGCCGACGTGCTCACCGTCGGACAGGAAGTCGAAGCCAAGGTGCTCAAAGTCGATACCGGGAAGCAGCGCATTTCGCTTGGCCTGAAGCAGCTTCAGCCGCATCCGTGGGACTCGGTCGGCGAGAAGTTCAAGACCGGCGAGCGTGTTCGCGGAACGGTGACGCGTCTGGCCGACTTCGGCTTCTTCGTCGAACTCGAACCCGGCATCGAAGGCCTGGTCCACATCTCTGAGATGTCGTGGGCCAAGCGCGTGCGCAATCCTAGCGACATGGTGAAGTCCGGCGAGACCGTCGAAGTCGTGATTCTCGCGGTGAATCCTGCCGAGCAGCGACTGTCGCTCGGCTTGAAGCAGGCGCTTGGCGATCCCTGGGCCGACGCCGCGAAGCACTTCCCTGTCGGCTCCGTGGTTGAAGGCCCGATCACCAACATCATGAAGTTCGGGGCGTTCGTGCAAGTGACCGAAGGCGTGGAAGGCATGGTGCATGTCAGCGAAATTGATGCCGAGAAGCGCATTAACCATCCGCAGGACGTGCTCAAGAAGGGGCAGGTGGTGCAGGCGCTGGTGCTCGCCGTCGACAGCGAGAAGCGGCTAATGCGGCTGAGCATGAAGCAACTCGTTCCCACTGGACTCGATGAGTACATCGCCGAACACAAAGCCGGCGACGTGGTCACCGGACGCGTAGTGGACGAAGGCGATGACGCTCGCGTCGAACTAGGCGAAGGCATTCACGCTGTTTGTCGCGCGGCCGCTCAGACCGCGCCGCAAGCCGAGACCAAAGCCGAAGCCAAGGCTGATTTGTCATCGCTGAGCTCGATGCTGCAAGCCAAGTGGAAGGGCGGTAGCGCCGGCAAATCCGAGAGTGGCAAGCCGGAGGCGATTCGCGCAGGCCAGGTGCGAAGCTTCCGCATCGCCAAACTCGATCCCGCGTCAAAGACGATTGAAGTAGAGCTGGCCTGAAAGCCCCGACGCAGGAGTGTTTTGTGCATCAAGGACAACCCTCGCCGTCGCCTCGCAAAACCTTGCAGGGCCCCGCCAAAACCGCACTGGGCAAACTTAACCAACTTATCGGCCTAAATCACCGCGGATGTTGCTTACTGGGCGGTGACGGTAACGGTAGCGTTGGTGCTGCCTTGATAAGTCACCTGCTGAGATCCATTCATGATTTGTCCCTGCACCGAAATCTGATAGGTCCCGGGAGTGGCGGGCGAGTAATAATACGCGGCCTCGGGTGGAAACTCTGATGGCGTAATTCCATATGCAATCCATCCGTCGGGGCACCCTGGCATCGGAGGAGCCATCGAAGGGTCACCCGTTACACCTTCGGTGCATTGAGTCGAGAAATTCCCCACGCTCCACGTCATCGTGGACATATGCGCGGGAAGCGAAGGGGTCGTTTGCGCAGTTACTAGAACAGAGGAGTTGATCGCCAAACTTGGTGCCGAAGGTGACAGCTGTATTTGCAAGGTTGCCGGCCCGTTCGAGGAACCACCGCAAGCTGCCAAACTCGCGCAGATAACGAACGAACCGATAACCCAGCCGGCCTTTTTCATGTTGTCGGCAATTACACTTACTGGAATTGAATTGGATAAGCTCACGGTGTGATCTCTCAAACAACGCCATGTCCATATTGGACACCCATGGCCGCCGTACCGTAAATAGGACTCTTGCTGTGAAACAGACTTGATCGCGAGTGATCCCGAATCGACTGTGGTCACGATGCTTGTGTAATGCCGACTGTCGCCAGTAAGGATAGCAACTTTTCGGATCAGGGTCGGGGTCGCAAGCCCAGCTTTCGCACCGTTTCGCGCAAAGCGTCGAGCTCCCGTTGCAGATCCTTCATACGTTGAATGTGGGTTCCCATTTCGTTGTAAATATTCTCGATGCTGCGGTCAATGTAGGCAACTTGCTTTGCCACGTCTGCAAGATTCCTGGTCCGTCCAGCAGGCCCTACAACTCCTGCCGTGCCCTTCAAACCAGTGCGACCCCTCGGCCCCTCTATTCCTCGGGAGCCACTCTCGCCTTTTGGTCCCTCGTGGCCGGTCTCCCCAGGGGGGCCAGGCGGTCCAGGAAGTCCACGTTCTCCGCGTAAGGTTTTTTTAAGCCGTGCCGTCTTGGGAGTCATTCGAAATCTCCGTAGTGTCGAAGCCGCCAGTCCAGCATTACGCTTCCACACATGAGCGAGAACAGGTGTGGGGGATTATATATCGAGTTCGCCGAAGTCACCGGAGGGCCGTGGTGTCGTCGGTGGCGATGCTCAAGGATGTCTGCCGATGAAGCGTGATCAGCGCGGCTTGCTGGTAAGTCCAACTTCCTTCCACAGCTTGTCCCACCACCAGATGCCGGCCCAGGCTTTGACCGGCAGCCGGTATCCCATCTGATGAGCGAGCATCAGGATCTGCCCGCGATGATGCGCTTCATGCGAGAACATGTAGGCGAACATCGTACCTCCCGCAGGCCAGGTGGGCGACCACGCACCACGTGAGAACTTCTTCACCCGCCGCTTGGGATTATCAGAGAGTGCATCGGTCAGCATGCGGAGGCATTGTGCCGCGCTCTTGTTGTGAGCGGCTGCCGCTTGCTTCATGGTGCAGCGATCCGGATCGAGCGGTGCGGGACATTTGAGATGCGGCGCAGAATTCTTGAGCCACACCAGCCGATTGTTGTGCAGGTGCACGAAGATAGCAGCGATGGTACGACCGTGCCGGGGAGGGCCGGGCGGCTCTGCTCTCCAAGCCGCCGGATCGAGATGAGACAGTATAAGCTGGTTCATCGCGTCGTTAATGGCATAGAGTTCGAGGAGGACGATAGGAATGTCAGTTCGGGTGGACGCGGATAGCTTCAGCTCCGAACTTTTCTTGCGTGCAGGCATAGCACACCACCCGGTAGCTATTTTGTACCTATAGGTGATATTTAAGCTAGCAATAGAAAATTTCTCAGTTATTTCACGAAAATCGCTTGCAATCATCTACAACTCGTGGCATCTTAACAAAGCGTAGGAGAATGCCCGATGAAAACAAGAACGCAAATCTCGATGCGTAGGCTCTCGCCGAAGGTCACCTTCAGCGATGGTCGCCGGGCGTGGTATCTCACCCATAGCTAACTCCGGCACACTGCTCCTACGCAATCGCTCGTCAATCTAGACTTCGCTGGGTGGTGAAGAAGGCAGTTACTTCGACTGTCACTCGACTCCCCTTGTGGGAACTGTTTTCGCTCGTTCCCCCAGCAAATTTTGGTCAGTGGTGAAGTATGCGGATACTTCTCTGGTAAAGACCCGCAAGGGTGAGGTTCGACTCCTCGAGGCGCCGCATGTGCCTGTTCCCTGGCCAACTTATAGATTGAGCGAGCATTAAACAACTTCAGGTCGGTGGCGAAGACTACGGTTCCTTCGCACAGGTAATCCGAGGGTCGCAGGTTCGAGTCCTGCCGCGAGTGGGAGCGCTCGCGTAGCTCAGTGGCAGAGCATCGGAAGAATACCGTCTGTCGCTAGTTCCCCGACCTAAATGTGGTCAGTGGTGAAATGTGCGGATACTTCTTGACACGACCCGCAAGGGTGGGGCCTCGACTCCCCGGTGCCGCATGTGCCTGTTCCCTGATCGCTTCTAGATTGACGGGTAAAGCTCAACCATTCAGGTCGGTGGCGAAGGAATCGGTTACTTCGTAAGTCGCAGGTTCGAGTCCTGCCGCGAGCTTCGGTTCGCGTAGCTCAGTTGGTTAGAGCGGCGATCCGTTCCGTAGCAGTAAGTTCCCCGACCTACTTGAACGCCGGTATCCCGGCTTAGAAAGAGAAAGACAATGGGCAAAGTATATGTAAGACCGGACGCACCCATGCAGGGTTCGCGCTGCGATACATGCCAGCATGCGCACATTTTCGCAGGCTATCGTGAATCGGAAGCCGTAGCTTACTGCACCTTTGTCTTCGACAACGCCATACCTGTTCCATTCAAGGTACGCGATTGTACAAGCTATGCCGATAAAGGTCAGCCTACCTGGAAGCAGATGGAAGACCTGGCATTGCCGATCAGAGAGACTACTACGTCGAAGGCGACTGGCTTCAGGCCAGCAACAGATCCAGTAGTTAGAGTGACAGCGGAAGACTAATTCCGCATATTCGACTGCCGGTAGCGAAGATTGCGGATACTTCGGTAGAGCAGCGTCCATAAGACGCGGTCGCTGGTTCAATTCCAGCCATGCGCAAGCATGTAGCTCAGTTTCTTGATTTCCGTAGTCGCACATTCCCCGGCCTTGTAGTTGGAAAGGAGGCCAGCAATGGCTCGACTGAACATCATGAAGTCTGAAAATCTCGCCGGTGTCCTGCGCACTCATGAAGGCGCGCCGGCGAGGCGTACTACTCTCGAACTGCGGCTGCGCCGGTCGGTTCTCGCCTGCCTGCTCTGGGAGGACCAGTTCTACGAGGACGGCGTAGCTATCGCAGGCCGCATCTCAGACCTGGTTCCCACGGTTGATGCCGACCGAGTTGCCGCTCTGGCGGTTGAGGCTCGCGAGCAGATGAAGCTGCGTCACGCTCCTCTGCTGCTGGTGCGCGAGATGGCACGTCACAAGACACACCGCGCTCTGGTGGCGGAGACTCTTGCGCGCGTCATTCAGCGTGCCGATGAGCTGGCGGAGTTCGTCGCCATCTACTGGCAGCATGGACGAGTGCCTCTGTCGGCGCAGGTGAAGAAGGGCCTGGCGGCTGCCTTCACCAAGTTCGACGAGTACGCGCTGGCGAAGTACAACCGCCCGAACGCGGTGAAGCTGCGCGACGTGCTCTTCCTCTGCCATGCCAAGCCTCTCAATGAGGCGCAGGCGGCGCTGTGGAAGCGGCTGGTCGCCGGCGAACTGGCCACGCCGGACACCTGGGAGGTAGCGCTGTCAGCCGGTGCCGACAAGCGCGAGGCCTGGGAGCGTTTGCTCGCCGAGCGCAAGCTGGGTGCGCTGGCGCTGCTGCGCAACCTGCGCAACATGCACGACGCCGACGTCCATGAGGAGCTGGTGGTGGACGCGCTGCGCTCCATGAAGGGCGATCGCGTGCTGCCGTTCCGCTTCATTGCGGCGGCACGCCACGCTCCGCAGTGGGAAGCGGCGATTGAGCAGGCGATGTTTGCCGGAGTGGCCGGCCGCGAGAAGCTGTGGGGCAAGACCATCCTGCTGATTGACGTTTCCGGCTCGATGGTTGCGCCGCTGTCACGCCGCTCGGAGATGCTGCGTACCGACGCGGCCTACGGACTGGCGGTGCTCCTGCGGGAGATCGGCGAGGACGTGAGCGTCTACAGCTTCTCCGACGAGCTGAAGCGCATTCCGGCACGTCGCGGTTTCGCCCTGCGCGATGCCATCGATGCGAGCCAGCCGCACGGCGGCACGTATCTGGGCAAGGCGCTCAGCGAAATCACCGAGCCCTATGACCGGCTGATCGTCATCACCGACGAGCAGTCGCACGACACGGTTCCGTCGCCCAAGGCGAATGGCTACATGATCAACGTTGCCAGCTTCAAGAACGGCGTTGGTTACGGCAAGTGGACCCACATCGACGGCTGGAGCGATTCGGTCATCGAGTACATCCGCGAGCTGGAGCGTGCGGACCTTAACCCTGAAGTGTAGTCTCCGGGCTGGAGCAATCCGGCCCGGAGGTTTGCCGAAACCGGAACCCCGCCCAACGAAAATCGCATGGTGTCGTAGCTCATCAATAGTTTCGGCAGTGTTACTACTCTTTTTCATACATTTTTAATCCCACTCTAGTTACAATCGCACCACACCTCTGAAGTACTACCTGGCCGGAGACCCATGAGCACCGTAATTGCAGCCCTCAAATCCTTTGAGCAGCATCTGGACGATACCCCCTTCACTAAGACGCAACGGAAAGTCTGGATCCTGTCGGCCATGGGCGTGCTGCTGGATGGCTTCGACTTCTTCATCATCGGCGTGGCATTGCCACTGATTGCGCGCGACTTCCGCATGAACGCTACGACCAGCGGACTGGTGGCTGTGGCGGCGGTGGCTGGCGCGTTTTTCGGAGCCCTGATCTTTGGACAGGTCGCCGATAACATGGGCCGCAAGGGAATGTTCCTGGTCGACATCATTCTGTTCGTGGTGTTCTCCGCGGCGTCGGCGTCAGCGTGGAATCCGGCGTCGCTGATCGTGTTTCGTTTCATCCTCGGCATCGGCATTGGTGCGGATTATCCCATCGGCGTGTCCTATATTGCGGAGTGCGTTCCGACGCGGTTGCGCGGACGGCTGATTGTCGGCGCGTTTGCTTTCCAGGCGCTGGGCTCGCTGCTGGGCGTGCTGGTCGGACTGGCGATTCTGAAGCTCGATCCGGTGTTGGGAGCATGGCGCGTCATGCTGGCCTTCGGTGTACTGCCGGCGGTGGTTGTGGTGCTGATGCGCGACGGATTGCCGGAAAGCGTCCGCTGGCATCTGGCGCGAGGCCACTACGAGAAGGCGTCGCATGCGGCCAGCGCGCTGCTCGAGTTCCCCGTCGTGCTCAACGAGAAGAATTCACCCAAGGTTGAGCGCAAACTGACCTTCAGTTCGCTGTTCAAGAAGCGCTACATTCGCCGCACCATCTTCGCTTCGGTGCCGTGGTTCCTGCAGGACATCGCGACGTATGGCATCGGCATCTTCACCCCGACCATCATGGCGGCGATGGCTCTGGGTGGTGGCAGCAGCTTCATCGCGAAGGATATGGGCGCAACTGAAGGCGCTGCCGCTGTGGATTTGCTGCTGGTCGTCGGATTCATGCTGGCCATCGTGCTGGTGAAACGCGTTAGCCGCGTGGCATTGCAGATCACCGGCTTCCTGGGAATGGCGCTCGGGTTGTTGATGGTCGGAGCATCGTCACTTTACCCGAAGGGTTCCGGCGGTGCGATGGGCATGATCTTCGGCGGCTTCATGGTCTTCAACACCCTGATGAACATGGGACCAAATGCGACGACGTATCTCCTGTCGGGAGAAACTTTCCCCACATCGATTCGAGCAACTGGCGCCGGTTTCGCCGCTTCGATGGCGAAGCTGGGAGCAGTGGTTGGAACGTTCTTCTTCCCGGTTCTCAAGGCTGAGCTCGGAATTCCCAGGCTCCTGCTCTTTCTGGCGGCAGCGTGCGGTCTGGCCGCTGCGGTGACGTACGGATTCCGCGTCGAGACCCGCGCTTCGCTTGACGAGCAGCATGCGGAGACACTGGTGCCAAAGCCGGCCTACGCAGAGGCTGCGGCGGGTTAAGAGATTTCGCAGGCCCCACGTCTCGAAAATCGCGAGACGTGGGGCCCCCGGCCTTTTATCTATTTTTCATCGAAAACGCTGCCGGACCTTTCCCGTCGGGCCCGCGCATCTAACCCCTCTTGGCGTAAATTAATCCACAGGAAGAAATCATGAGCACTGATCTGAAAACCCAGCCGAAGGTGTCTCCCCTGGCGGGCAAACCCGCTCCGAAGGATATTCTCGTCGATCTCGCTCAACTCGAACGCGATTATTACGAGCGACGGCCAAACCTTGACGATCCGAATCAACTGGTTAGTTTTGGCACCAGCGGACATCGTGGCTCGTCGCTGCGCGGAACATTTACCGAAGCGCACATCCTGGCGATCACGCAGGCGATTTGTGAGTATCGCCGCGAGCAAGGCATCGATGGTCCGTTATATATGGGCAAGGACACGCACGGGCTGTCGGCTCCCGCGCAGCGCACGGCCTTGGAAGTTCTCGCCGCCAACAAAATCGAAACGCTAATCCAGCGTGACGACGGGTACACTCCCACGCCGGCGGTTTCGCACGCCATCCTGATTTACAACCGCGGACGTCAGGAGCATCTCGCTGACGGCATCGTCATCACGCCGTCGCACAATCCGCCGGAGGACGGCGGCTTCAAATACAACCCGCCCAACGGAGGCCCAGCGGACACGGATGTCACCAAGTGGATCGAGAACCGGGCAAATGAATTGCTGAAGGCGAACAACGACGACGTGAAGCGTGTGCTGTACGCGGCCGCAGAGAATGCTCCGACGACGCGCGAGCACGACTTCGTGATGCCCTATGTGAACGATCTGAAGAACGTCATCGACATGGAGGCGATTCGCGCAGCCGGATTAAAGCTGGCAGTCGACCCGCTCGGTGGCGCGTCGCAGCCATACTGGGAGCCAATCAATTCGGTCTACGGGCTCGATATCGCGATCGTCAACAAGACAATCGATCCAACGTTTGCTTTCATGACGGTCGATCACGACGGCAAAATTCGCATGGACTGCTCAAGTCCGTATGCGATGGCAAGTCTGGTCAAGCTGAAGGACAAATATCAGGTCGCATTCGGAAACGATACGGATTCGGATCGGCACGGCATTGTTACGCCCGTTGCTGGGTTGATGAATCCAAATCATTATTTGGCTGTCGCGATTCAGTATCTGCTCGGCCATCGCCAGCAATGGTCGCAGGATGTGGTCGTCGGCAAGACGGTGGTCAGCAGCAACATGATCGATCGCGTAGTGAATAAGCTAGGCCGCAAATTGTCCGAGACGCCGGTGGGCTTTAAGTGGTTTGCGCCGGGATTGTTTGACGGCACTTGCTGCTTCGGCGGTGAGGAGAGCGCGGGCGCCAGCTTCCTCCGCCGCGACGGAACGGTGTGGACCACCGACAAAGACGGCATCATCATGGATTTGCTTGCCGCAGAGATCACCGCGGTCACAGGCAAGGATCCAGGTGAGCATTTCCGCAAGTTAGCCGAAGAATTTGGACTGCCGTATTACACCCGTATCGACGCACCGGCCACTCCCGAGCAGAAGGCGAAGCTGGGTAAGCTGTCTCCGGAGGCGGTGAAGGAGTCAAAGCTGGCGGGAGAGCCCATCAAGGCGAAACTCACGACCGCTCCGGGTAACGGCGCAGCGATTGGTGGATTGAAAGTCGTCACGGAGAGTGGCTGGTTCGCAGCGCGGCCGTCAGGCACGGAAAACATCTACAAGATCTACGCGGAGAGCTTCAAAGACGAAGCGCACCTCGACGCGATTGTGGCTGAGGCGCAGCAGATTGTGGACAACGCGCTGCAATAGTCAAACAACGACTCGGTAGAGTTGGGGCAATACAAATGGCGCACCCGAGAGTGCGCCATCGTTGCGTAACCCTGGATTCTTCTGACCGTCAGTTAGGATAACCCTCCAGCTGATAGTTGCATGTACCGTTGGTAGGCTGCGTGGGCAAAGGTGGCACTTGCAGCATCTGCGGCGAACTGAAATCGAAGGGGCCGTTGGTCGGGTCGGTAAGATCGCCCGCATTTAGATCGCGACGCGTCAACGGGTTCAGACTGAAGCGGGTCTCGATCAACTTGAGGATGCTGGTGTAATCCGTCTGCATATGCCATACAAAGTGCGGCTTCGACCACGGCGAGATCAGCATCACCGGAACGCGGAATCCGCTGACATTAAAGATTCCGTGAATGTAGAGCTGATTCTGAAATGGTAGCGGCACCTTGTCGTCTGGTTGGGGCAACAGGATTGGTGGCTGTTGATCGTAGGTTCCGCCGCCTTCATCGTAGGTCAGGATGAAGGCAGAATCCGGCCAGGCCTGGCTTGTCAGCAGCGCGTTCATGATCTGCTGCACCACTGCCGCACCCTTCTGAACGTTGTTGCCCGGATGCTCATCGAATCCCGTGGCGCTGGCGCGTTCGATGAAAATTACCTGCGGCAAATTCTGGTCCGCGCCCGGACTGGAAAGAATGTTGTAGTACTCCTGAATGTTGCGGACGTTGTTTTGGATCTGCGGGTCTTGCCAATCGGCCCAATCGGAAAGGAAGATGCTGTTGTCCTGGTAGTAGTAACGCCAGGAGATGCCGGCGTTGGTTAACACACGGAAGAGCGTCGGGCGCTCCCAGGTAAGGTTGTTTGTTCCGGGCGTAAAGATATCGCCATAAGACGTCCCGGCAAACAGGTACATTCGGTTGATAACGGTTGCGTCGGGCACGGGCGAGTAGAAGGTATCGCTGGTGTTGAACTGCGTTGCCAGTTCGTAATAGAACGGCAGGTCCGTCCAGTCGTAGTAGCCCAGAGGCCGCGAGTCGGTAGGATCGTATTGGCTGCCTCCCGCGTTGAAGAGAAACTTGTCCATCAGAAACTGGGAATTGGACGTCAGAGACATCCAGTTGCCGCCAACCAGATCCATGTCAACATGGCTTTCATTCCAGTTGGGATTCAGCCCTTCGATGCATTCCGTGCGTTCATGAAATGGCGGGATCGCCTGTCCCTGCGGATTCTGCAGCGTGAAGCCCGACGGAAGATCGTGCAGGTCGGTAACGTCGCTCATCTGCGCCCCGGGAATCTGGTCGACGTAGACGCGGTAGTACGCCAAATTTCCGAAGTAGTTATCGAACGCGCGATTCTCCTGAAGCATATAAATGATGTGATTCAGGTTGCTCACGTCGCCGTTGCTGATGGTCACCTTTGCCGGAGCAGAGAGATGGTCGCCGAAGCGATCAGTTGCAGTGCAGGTGTAGGTGGTCGTCTGAGTCGGGCGAACCTTGATGATTCCGCTGGCCGCAGGCGCAACCTCACCGATACCATTGTCCAGCCGAATTGACACTGCGTTGCTCGAGCTCCACTGAATCGTTACAGGCTGCCCTGGGGTGGGAACCGTTGGCGTCGCCGCGCAGCTCAACGTCATTCCGCCGGACACATTGACGGCTACAGCCTGCGAGTAAGCCTGACCTCCGCGAGGTCCAGCGGCACCAACCATAAAGGTGCGGCTGCTCCCCAGCGGCGCTGTCAGATAGCTGCCCGTGCAGGTCGATCCCGAACAGGAATCGGGCGTCAGTGGGATCGTAGTGTTTTCCGGCAATACGGTGAGGAAGAACGAGCTGCCATTGTTCGGTCCTTTGAAGGACAACACGGCAGTTTGTCCGGCGGCAACGCTGCTCGCCGGAATACTCAATGTAACGGGTACGACGGTTAATTTCGCGGTCAGTGGTTGCGATGAATCGGACGCCATTCCAGTAAACACCGTGCTCACAGCTGGCGCGACTTGAATGTATTTCGACGCGCTCAGCGGCAGAACGCTCTCGTCTTCCGAAAGCATGCTCGGCGTCACCGTGAACGATTTAGCCTGATTGACGTTCCAGTTGAATTCGACGAATTGTCCTGGCGCGGAAATCGCCGGCGCTACATTGAAGTAATTGCTTGTAGGAGTCTGTGCATCTACAGGAAATCTCGCCAGCACAGTCATCGCGATAAGCAGAATCCAGACGGGAGCCCTCTTACACTGCGGCATAGAAGCAGCCCTCCGGGATCAAAGTGGCATACTAGCCCACTAGCCTTAAACTAAGATTCAGCTGCTCTGGTAGAGGTTTTCTGGATGAGGTAGAGAAGACCTTCTCTATGCGCTAGTTGTAAGGCCTTAGTTGAGAACTTTTGGGGCGAGCATTCTCAATCATCCAGCTGTAGCGAGATATTCATAATTAAGGCGAATAACTACCCTTTCCTAGGGTATCTGCTGGGCTTTCTTGGTTCAACTGGCGCATTACTCTCATGTAACCCCAAGCTGCTCGTGCCCAATTCTGGCGGGCGCGTGGCTGCTCCAACCGAAGATCCTCCAATTTGTAATTAAGCGCTATCGGCAGTAGATCGCCGTTTGTAAGTTAAAGCATTCGCATGCGGCCATTGCGATCGATTGTGAACACCAGGAGTGTACATGTCACGCTGTAGGTTGGTTTTGCTGACACTTGTCGTACTAATACTAGCGGCAATTTGCGTTGCCCAAGCTCCCGAAATCGGCACCACCTTCGCGGAGGGCTCACAGACAGATCCCGGCACTTACGGATCTCCGATTCGCTCCAACCATGTGGTGGTGGTGATGGAGGAGAACCGCAGCATCAACGTCGCGCTGGAGTATATGCCCTATTTGGCGTCACTAGCGTCTGAATACTCAGAGGGCATGCAGGTGTACTCTGACTCGCACGGCTCGTGGCTGGCTTACGGCGAGTTGACGTCCGGATTGGATCCTTTTAACGGAGAAGGTTTCGGAGGGATCTGCAACGGGGATGGATGTACACAGCCCATCAACATTCCGAACCTGGTGCGGCAGCTAACGGCTCAAGGAAAGTCCTGGAAAGCATACTTTCAGGGAATGCCGAATATCGGATACATGGGCTATCAGTACGGGCTCTATGTTCGGCGGCACAATCCTTTCGCGTTCTATTACGACGTGGTTTACCAGCCCATGCAGCAGCGCAAAATGTATCCCGCCGATCCGTACATGCTGCAGGACATCCAGAACAATCAGCTGGCGAACTTCACCTGGATTTCGCCGGACCTTGATCATGACGCCCACAATGGGCTTGACGATCAGGTGGCGCTCACGCTGGCCGACCAATATCTGCAAACGTTCGTCCCTCAGCTGCTGAACACGCCACCCTTTCAGCCGGGCGGCGACGGGGTCCTTCTGGTGTCCTTCGATGAAGGAGAAATCAACGGAGATAACGAGTGCGGCGGCAATCCCGATCCGAACAATTGCGGCGGGCACATCTGGCAGGTGCTGATCGGCCCCAAGGTCAGGCGCAACTACCAGTCAAACACACACTATAAGCAGGGCAGCCAGCTGAGAATGTTCTGCGACTTGCTGGGGCTCAACAGCTGCCCTGGCGATGGCACCACTTCGCCGAGTATGACCGAGTTCTTCAACAGCGGCGCGGGGACAAACTAGCCCTCAGCCGCACGGCGAGGCCCGAGCCTGACGGTACGAGCCGAATTGGAGGGCCCTCTTCAGCTCTCAATCGATATCTGAGTCTCGGTCCTCGCCGGCCCGATTACAGCGAACCAACCGCCTCCTAAGCGAATCAAAGTTTTTTGTCTGGGATTTTGCGAACAGCAGGGTAAAATCCTGGCATGCGGGACGAGTGGTGGCGGTGGGTTTTTACCGTTTCCCTTCCTTGAGTCCGGCTGAAGCAGAACGGTGTCAGGCCGGCTACATCACTCGTTCAGCCTTCCCTCAGCGTGCCAGTCCACTGATAAAGGCCGCCAGAAAAATCAACACCAGAGCAACTCTCCAGCGTCTGCCTTCGGGCAAAGGGCCGCCTCCCGAAATTCGCGGGGGTACCCAGAACAGCGCCACCACCGCCAAAGTCAAGGCAGGTATCAGCAGGAACGCCATCAAAGCGTAGTGCGATCCGTCCAGATCAAACAACGTATGTTGCCGCAGCGGACGCGCCAAGGTATTGCCCAGAAGCCAGCACAGGACGGCGCTACCGAATCCGGCCAGGCCGCCCAGCAGACGCAGAAGTAGAGAGGTCATCGCAATCGCTAGCAGTGTACCAGCCGGTTATGCGGCGCCCCAAAGAAGCCTGCCAACGATAAGCTTTCAGGTTTAACAGAAGCTTTATGATCGCAGCATCTGGCCAGATGCTGGGTAGCAAGACATGGCAGCGACCGCGCGCTGCCGTCTGATCAGCGGAACTGCACTCCTACTCTTCGGCCGCTGCATTCAATTTCACACTGACATGATTCGTCAGCGCGCTGGGGTTACAGCGTTAGGCGTAACTTTGCTCAGCTTCCACGGCTGGGGCTTCGGCATTCCGGGAGGCATCGACATCGCTACCATCTTCATGTCGGCGGTATTCGCCCCCGTCAAACGCATCACGTAGTGATCGGGCTGCTGACTGTTTGCGTCCTTCGCGGTCAGCAACAGGCCGTCACCCTGGATGGCGGAGTTGTCAACACTTAGCGTAAGCCGGTCATCACTGACGCTCTTGATGCTGCCGTTGTTGTTGTACTGAAAATCTTTCGGACGCTCTATGCTGCCCGTGATCTGGTTGGCCTGAAGATTCAGGTGAACGGTGAGCCAGGTGTGACCGTCAAGGGTGGCGATCCATGCTCCGGCATAGTCGGCCAACGGCGACTTGCGCGCGGGAGCGTTCTGCATCTGCGGTGTCATCGACTGCTGCGCGATAGCCAGCATCGAGAACGAAGCAATCAACAAAGTTAGTACAAGAGAGCGTTTCATTCTTATTCTCCTCATGATTCCGTTCGTCAGGATTGTACTCCCGACCGGTTTGCTTACCAGCATCTAAGCTGATGGTAAGACGGCGCGAGCCGAAAATTGTTGCGCGATTTTAACAGTGCGCTCGATATCTGTGGGGCGGCCAAGATTCAGAAAACGGCGATTCCTGCGTAGCCGACCACCATCTCCTTGTCCCCGGAGATATCGCCCGAAGTAGCGTAGCGAATCAACTCTGCCTTTGTCGCGCCCAGCTTGCACGCAGCCGTCAGCATGATCACCGCCGGGCCGTAGCCGCACATGCTGATATGGCCCTCGCGTACCACGTCATAAAGTCCGCGAGGGTCGAGCGCGAGCAACTGGTCGATGGCGCGATGATCTTTGACGCGCGTTACCTCGTCGCTCTCGTAGTGATTCATATCGCTGGAGGCGATCACCAGTACCCGGTTCTCCCGCTTCGTCAAGACGTTACCAATCGCGGTGCCAAGCGCGCTCAGCACGGAGAAGTTGCTGGTGCCGACGGTGATGGGAACGAAGCGAAAGTCCGGCTCCAGCACCTGCAGGAACGGCAACTGCACTTCCAGCGCATGCTCGGCGCGGTGAGCCTCTTCGTCTTCCGAGAGCAGCGGCATGGCCTGTTTCAGCTCAGCCGCCAGCGGCTCGTCGATCGCAGCATCACCCAGCGGCGTGCGCCACACCCCCTCGCTCATGATAGCCAGCGGCTCACCCATGCCCGTGTGGTTCGGACACAGGATCACGATCTGCTCCGGCAAATCGAGCCGGCGATACACTGCTCCGGCAACGTGTCCTGAATACATGTAGCCGGCATGGGGAACGATGCAGCCGAGGGCATTAATCTTCTGTTCTGGCTGATTCTTGTCTGCCGGCTTGATGTAGCTTTCGATTTCGTCGTGCAGAGTCTGCGGGTTGGCGGGATAAAACCGTCCGGCAACAGCAGGCTCGCGGATCGCAGTTGCCATGGTTGCCTCCGGGGATAATCCCTGCTTGGCTCTAGTTTACGCCTCTCGCAGAGCGCGAAAAACTGCGGCGGTCTTCTCCAGAGACATGGCTTCGGCGCGCACGTCAGAGCGCGACCCTGCGGCCTTCAACGCCGCGCGAATGGCTGTCGCGTCATACTGACCGCGCAGGTTGTTGGCCAGCGTCTTGCGCTTCTGGGCGAAGGCCAATTTGAGGAACGCGATGAACGGCTGCTCGTCCACCTGAAGCTCTGCCAGACGCGGCGCCATGGTCAGGCGAACTGCGCTGGAGTGCACCTCCGGCGGCGGCGAAAACGCGCCTGGCGGCAGGGTGAACAGCTTGTCGACGCGTGCGAAGAGTTGCGCGGTTGCCGAGAGCAAACCGTAGTCTCGCGTGCCTGGCTCAGCGGCGATGCGATCGGCTACCTCGCGCTGCACCATAATCACCGCGCGCTCGATATTGCCGTGCAGTTCCAGAATTCGGAGCACAATGTCGGAGGTGATGTAGTAGGGCAGGTTGCCGACGACGTCCACGGTCTCGGGTTGGGTGGGACGGAGATCGTGCAGAGGCCCAGGACGGCGTCCTACCATCGACGGGAACTCTGCCGTCAGGAAGTCCGACTCCAGCACTTCGAGGTTCGGATGGGTCGCGTACTTCATCCGGAGTTGCGCGGCGAGTACGCGGTCGAGTTCGATGCCGATCACGCGTCTGGCTCGCGGGATGAGCACGTCGGTCAGCACGCCGCGACCGGGTCCGATCTCGATGACGGTGCGATTGGAGATATCGCCCAGCGCCTCGACGATGCGTCTGGCAGCCTGGAGGTCGACCAGAAAATTCTGTCCGAGTTTTGGCTTGCGTTTTGTGCCACGCTGGGCTTCGGTTTTTTGCGCGGTGGTCCTAGGCACGTTGACCCTCTTTCGCATCCACAGTTAGACTCAGGTGTTTCGGCATTCATTTCACCGTTCGAGTAGCTGAATCAGACAGCTTGACGACCCCGCGGTTGCCTCTCCGCCGCGCTGGGAGGATCGATGCATATCGCGTTCGCGGCGTCCGAGTGTGTCCCGTTTTCCAAGACGGGCGGGCTCGCCGATGTCATTGGAGCCTTGCCCCCGGCTCTCGCTCATTTGGGCCATCAGGTTACCGTTTACCTTCCGCGCTACCGGTCGACCAAGCTGGAGAATCCTCGCACAGTGATCTCAAGCATCACCGTGCCGTTCGATGACCGCTACCGTTTCTGCTCGGTGCTCGACGGCGGCAAGAACTCAGGAGTGCAATTCTATTTCATCGAGTACCCTCCGTTCTTCGACCGCGACGGATTGTACGGCACACCCCTGGGTGACTATCACGATAACGCCGAACGTTTCGCCATGTTTTCGCGCGCGGTTCTAGAAGCGTCGAAGGTGCTGGGGGCGCCCGACATCCTGCACTGCCACGACTGGCAGACGGCGCTGATCCCGATCCTGCTGAAGACGCTTTACGACGAAGATCCGGCGTTCTCCGGCACACCCTGCGTTTTCACCATTCACAACCTTGGCTATCAGGGACTGTTTCAGCCGGAGATTCTGCCGTTGCTCATGCTGCCGTGGGATCTGTTCACCATGTCGAAGCTGGAATTTTACGGGAAGGTGAATTTCCTGAAGGGCGCTATCTCGATGGCCGACTTCGTCACCACGGTGAGCCGCAAGTACAGCCAGGAGATCCAGACGGCCGAGTACGGCTTCGGGCTGGAGGGCGTACTGCGGGCACGCGGAAACACACTCGCCGGAATCCTCAATGCCGTCGATTATGCCTCTTGGAGCCCGGAGACGGATCCGCACATCGCAGCTCGCTACTCGGCTCAAGACCTGAAAGGCAAGGCCACGTGCAAAGCCGACCTGCTGCAGCAGTTCGGGCTGGCGCCGGAGACCAAGTTACCGGTGGTGGGCATCGTCTCGCGTTTCGTGCAGCAGAAGGGTTTCGACCTCATCCAGCAGGTCGCTGACCGTATGGCTCTGGAGGACCTCGTCCTGGTGGTGCTGGGCAACGGTCAGAAAGAATATGAGGACCTGTTTCGTCGGCTCAACCGCCAGTATCCGCAGAAGATTGCGGTCAAGGTCGCCTACGACAACGTGCTGGCGCACAAGATCGAAGCGGGCAGCGATATCTACTTAATGCCTTCGCATTATGAGCCTTGCGGCCTAAATCAAATCTATAGCTTGAAGTACGGCGCGGTCCCGGTCGTACGCGCGACCGGCGGATTGGACGATACCGTCGAGCAGTTCGATCCCCGCACCCAGAAAGGCACCGGCTTCAAGTTCCGCGAATACAGCGGTGAGGCCATGCTGGAATCACTGCGGGCTGCGGCCGCGCTCTACCGCGAGAATCCAGAGGCCTGGAAGGCCTTGATGCGCAGCGGCATGGCACAAGACTACTCATGGACGAACTCCGCCCGGGAGTATGTGAAGGTCTACGAGCGGGCGCGTCAACTGAAGCAGCAATACGCCGGCGGGTAAGCCGGATATCCCACCTAATTAACACGGCTCTCCTTGCCGAAGTTATGGATGTGCCCCCAAGCCGCAACTCAGTTGTTCTCAGGGCAGGAGCTTGGCAGTAGAATGGCCGGAGAGCATCGCTGACCAGCTCAGGCATGGAAGGGTGTGCCGGCCTTGGCGGGTGTGCGGCGAGCGGCTCTATGGAGGCAGTCGCCTTTAGTTGAGCAGTAAGGAGATAGCCTCCCGAGGCCGATTGGTTCGGAGCGGACGGGCCCCTATTATCTATGTCATCCCCTGAATTCCTTTCGCAGGTCCGGCCCGCCGAAGTGCTGCGCGAGGCCATCCTGCGCCACATCCGCTACACGCTGGTGCGGCCAACCTCCGAACTGAAACCTTCCGACTACCTGAAGCCGGTTTCGCTCGCCATCCGCGATCGCATCGTGGATCGCATGTTGGAAACCGAAGCGCGCTACCGCCATAAGAACTCGAAGCGGCTCTACTACCTCTCGATGGAATTCCTGATGGGGCGGTCGCTGGGCGACAACCTGTCGAACCTGCGCGTGGAAGAACTCTGCCGCGAGGTGTTGGCCGGTTTCGGTATCAGCCTGGACGAAGTGCTCGATAGCGAAAATGATGCCGGCCTGGGTAACGGCGGTCTGGGGCGCCTGGCAGCGTGCTTCCTGGAGTCGATGGCGACTCTGGGCATGCCAGGCTTCGGCTACGGAATCGATTATGAATTTGGCCTGTTCAAGCAGGAAA
Source organism: Verrucomicrobiia bacterium (assembly GCA_035482295.1). Lineage (GTDB taxonomy): Bacteria > Acidobacteriota > Terriglobia > Terriglobales > Acidobacteriaceae > Bog-257. The sequence continues at coordinate 24,959 of DATHQX010000110.1, read as the reverse complement.
TCTTCAACGGCTTCCAGCGCGAGAAGCCCGACCGATGGAAGGTAAACGGCACGCCGTTTCAGATCGAGCATCTGGAAGAGGCAGTCAACATTCCGCTGTACGGCAAAGTCGACGGCGCCCGCGAGGTGGAGCACAGCCTGGAGCAGACCTGGTCGGGCCAGAAGATCGTTGTCGGCATTCCGACCGACATGCCTATCGTCGGCTATCTTGGGCAGACGGTGAACTGGCTGCGGCTGTTCACGGCACGCGCTTCGGAAGACTTCGACATCGAAATCTTCAACCGTGGTGATTACATTCGAGCCGTCGAGCAGAAGATCCAGTCGGAAAACATCTCACGCGTGCTCTATCCGTCGGACTCGGTAATGAGCGGCAAGGAGCTGCGTCTCATCCAGGAGTACTTCCTGGTGGCCTGCGCCATGGGCGACATCATGCGGCGCTTCCGCATGCAGCATAAAGACATCGAACTGCTGCCGGCAAAGGTCGCCATCCAGATGAACGACACGCATCCCAGCCTGGCGGTCGCCGAGCTGATGCGCGTGCTGATCGACGAAGAACGGCTGCCGTGGGAGCATGCCTGGGAGCTGACGCAACAGACCCTCGCCTATACCAATCACACGCTGCTGCCGGAAGCGCTGGAGAAATGGTCGGTGCCGCTGATGGAGAAAGTCCTGCCCCGGCACATGCTGATCCTCTTCAATATCAATCACGAGTTCCTGCGGCAGATGAAGGCGTATTCCTTCCTGGACGACGAGAAGCTACGCCGCATGTCGATCATCGAAGAGGGATACGAGAAGCAAATACGGATGGCTCACCTGTGCATCGTCGGCAGCCACTCGGTGAATGGTGTTTCAGAGTTGCACAGCAACTTGCTTGTAACGTCGTTGGTGCCCGAGTTCGCGCAAGTTTGGCCGGAGAAGTTCAACAACAAGACCAACGGCGTCGCGCCGCGCCGCTGGCTGATGAAGGCCAACGAAGGCCTGACCGACCTGATCAGCCGCACTCTTGACGAGAATAAATGGATTACCGATCTGCGCCGTCTGCGCGATTTGGAACCCTTCGCTGACGACCCGGAGTTCGTGCATGGCTTTAAAGAGGTCAAGCGGCAGAACAAGCTGAAGCTGGCGGGAGTCATCCAGGACCAGACTGGCGTAAGCGTCGATCCCGACTCGTTGTTCGACGCGCAGATCAAGCGTATTCACGAGTACAAGCGGCAGTTGCTGAACGTGATGGGCATCATCCACGATTACCTGGGTATCGTGGAGCATGGCGTCGTGCCGACTGTTCCGCGCACGTTCATCTTTGCAGGCAAAGCCGCCCCGGGCTACTGGGCTGCCAAGCAGATCATCAAGCTCATCCACAGCGTGGCTGACGTGGTGAATAACGATCCGCAGACGATGGAGCTGATGAAGGTCGCGTTTTTGCCTGACTACCGCGTGTCGCTGGCACAGCTGATTATTCCGGCTGCCGATTTGAGCGAGCAGATCTCCATGGCCGGTATGGAAGCCTCGGGCACGGGCAATATGAAGCTCTCCATGAACGGCGCGCTTACCATCGGTACCTATGACGGCGCCAACATCGAGATTGCTGAAGAGGTTGGTGAGGAGAACATCTTCATCTTCGGGCTGCGCGCGGAAGAGATTCGCGAGATGCAGCAGAAGGGTTCGTACAATCCGCAGCAGCGCTACGAGAGCGATGCTGACGTACACGAAGTGATGGATGCACTTGCCTCCGACCGCTTCTGCCCCAACGAGCACGGCCTGTTCCGCTGGATCTTCGACGAGCTGGTACACCGTGGCGACCGCTACTTCCACATCGCCGACTTCCCCAGCTATATCGAGACCCAACAGTTAATCGATGGTGAGTACGTCATTGACGACGGGTGGTGGCGGAAGGGCATTCTCAACGTCGCCCGCATCGGAAAATTCTCCAGCGATCGCAGCGTTACCGAGTACGCCCGCGATATCTGGCACATCGGGCCATTCGAGAAATCGGTGCGCAACGCCAAGCCGCCGGTGCGGAGTACCGCTGTCGCTGCCAAGGGGAGTGGGGCCATTGCTCCCGCCGAAGAACCCAAGCCGGAACCGGAAACCAAGCACGTAGCGGATTGACTCGCAGCGGCCGCCGCATCCGGCTCAATCGCAACAGCAACGCCCGATCACCGTGTTCGCGTCACTCTCCCATAACGATAGCCCCGATGACCCGTTCGCGGGGGAGCGCGCCGGCATGGTGCAGAAGCAGCTGCGCGATCGCGGCATTCGTGATGAGCGCGTGCTTTCGGCCATGGCGACAGTGCCGCGGGAGAAGTTCATTCTCCCGGAAGATAGCGCTAACGCGTACGGGGACTTTCCCCTCCACATCGGCGACGGTCAGACGATTTCACAGCCTTATATCGTGGCGGATATGCTGGAAAAGCTGGAGTTGCTGCCGGCAGATCGGGTGCTGGAGGTTGGCACCGGCACCGGTTACCAGGCGGCGGTTCTTGGCGAACTGGCCGGCGATGTCTGGACGATCGAGCGTCATGCCGAACTGGCGCAAAAGGCGCGAACGATATTGCAGGAGCTCGGCTACGCCAACGTACATGTTGTCCACGGCGACGGCAGCAAGGGTCTGCCTGAGCACGCGCCATTCGCCAAAATTCTGGTTGCAGCGGCGGCACCGAGTGTGCCTGAGTCACTCGTGGAACAACTGGCTGAGGGCGGAAAGCTCGTTCTTCCTGTCGGTACACGGCGGGACCAGCAAGTACAGGTGATCCGCAGAATGAACGGCCGGATAGTCATCACGAATCACGCGCCGTGCCGCTTCGTACCGCTAGTGGGTGAGCAGGGCTGGAGATCGTAGCTGCCTGCTAATGCACAAACCATGCGCTGGCGGCACACCCGAGCCCAACAACAGCGAGCACAATCCCGAAATACCAGTAAGCGCGGCGCTCGGTCAACAACGTGATCGAGGTGACCACCAGGGCGATCTCGAGAAAAACCTCGCCCAGGTCGAAGCGGTCAGCGCGACGGCTGGTGCGTTGCACATCCACTTCCAGGTCCTTCGCCTCGGTCTGAATGTCCTTCTGCTGATCGCGATATTTGTCGATCTCGTCGTGGAAGCGCTTGCGTACCTCTTCGGCGCGCTCTTCCTTGGTGTTCTCCAGTGCGGTCAGCACGTCGTCCAGCGCCTCAAGATTGTTGCGACGCATGTTCTTCGCCTGATAGAAATTCCACTCATCCGTCGCCTTGTTTTGCAGCAGGATTTCTTCGGTGTGCGCGCGATGTCCCAACAGGGTCACGGTGGCTACCAGAACGGCAAAGATCGCCATGGTCAGGCTTACAGGGGCGAGTTGCTTGCTCTCCTTCGCGCGCTCGGCTGCTTCTTTCAGTTCATCCGCTTCGCTCATAGCTTCGTTCCAATATTTGTGAGGTGAAGATGGATAGTACGAATTGCGTTCGCCGAGTGCAAGTAAGATTCGCTGGGCAAACCTCCGTGCGCGCTGAAGACGTTACGAATTCGCGTCTTTCCCGTTGCGCGCGACAATCTCACCCAGCTCCCAGTAACGCTCCAGAAGCATCTCCGGCATGTGGACGGACCGACCGGTAACCATGTTCTTCAGCTGAAGGGCATTCACCAGGGCTTTGCCTTCGAAGTGATTGTTGGCGATAACGAAGGTCTTCTCGGCTTTCTCGGAGATGGCATCGATACGCGTCTTCCAGCTGCGCAGCTCGGGCGCGGTGTAGAGGTAGTTGTAGCGATCGTTGCGCGAGTCACTGTCAAACCACTGCTCGTAGTTGCGCCCGTGGAGGCGCACGTAGCCGACAGGCGCGGTCACATGCTCGCTCGGCACGACTGCATTGCCCAGCACCGGCTGATCGATGTTGCAGAAGGCGATTCGCTTCTTGGCGAAGTAGCGCAGCGTGCCTTCGTTGGTCCAGCTGTTGTGCCGGACCTCGATTACCAGCGGAAATGCCTTGAATCTTTCGATGACCGTGTCGAGGTATTCGCGATTGGCATAGGTGTTCTTGAACGAGATAGGAAACTGCGCCAACAACGCGCCCAACATGCCTTCCACGGCAATTGACTCGAGTCCGGCTTTGGCGAGCCGCTCGTCTTCCTCGGTTGCGCGAATGGTCTCCGACGAGGTGCTTTCGACGACGGCGATAGGAGAATGGGTGAAGGCTCGGTTCAGCTTGGCGGTGAACTGGAAGCGCGGATTGGAGGCGCGTGCCATGCGGCACCAGAGCTTGCCCCACTCCGGTTTGATGTGACCGTAGAACGAGGTATTGACCTCCAGCACATCGATGTATTGGGCCAGGTAGGCTACCGGGTGCTGGCTCTTTTTGATCTGCGCCGGATAGACGATGCCGTCCCAATCCTTGTAGGACCACCCGGCTGTGCCCACATAAATCTGCGCGCCTTCTGCCATCTCGACCGAGGTTAGCACACCGCGACAGGCGGCTTTCAAGCCGGGCGTTCTTCCCTGACCGTGCCATGTGACGGTCATCACAAGGGGGAGTGATTTCCAACCTCGCTTAATCCCTGGCTCCGGATTATTCCTATGCATGCAAGGCAAATCCATTCTGTCGGGAAGCAGAAATGATTGACCTGAAGAAAAAGTGCTGGCGGGAGAAAGTAACCGCCGAGATCACCGTCGCCCACATCCTGCACTTTGCCAACGAGATGGGCGCCAGCGTGAACGCAACCGAAGCGGCAGCGTTTCTCAACGAACGGGGACGGGCGCAGGCTGTCTGGACACACATGATGCAGGCTGGAGAGGAATTTCTAAAGTCGAAGCTGGCTGGAACCAAGGGGCTTCATACCGCAAACAGGAGCGTTGCGCGACCCGGCACTCCCGGAAATCCTTTACTTCGCAAGGGCCCGGGAACGACGGAAGCAGGCTCCATCGTTTATCAGTAGGAAACCATTATTAACCAATACACTCCTCCGGGGTGGCTCATGCTGGGAGCGAAGCAGGCTCCCAGCGCGTAGCCCCTCGGCAGTCCCGAGTCTAGCAATCGATTGACATCGCCAGGCAGTTTCGCGGGATCGCCCGCGGTCCAGCCAGTGGCATCGTGCACGCCGGGCAAACGCCCTGCCGGACTCAGATCGAGCGCATCGTTCAGTGCCATGCCGCACGCCATGTGGCGCAAATCCGTCAGGGGCTTTCGAGCCGGGGTGGGTAGACCGCGTGTCAGCTCGTAGCGATTGATGGCCTTCTGGGCCAGCGATTCGGCCTCAAGCTCCGAATACTGCGGCAGCCGGTGCGCGAAATCCTCCGTGACGTAGTAATTGCCGCCACTCCGGATTACGCCCACGCCGATGACGTTGTATTGCGAATCGAGGATATTCTGCCGGTGCGGCGGAGACTGCATCAGGGCATCGTGCGCTTCCAGGACGGTCTGTCCGAGGGCAACGTTCTCCGCCTCGCGATCGGACGGAAGGCTCTGGTTGCTGAAACGGATCTCGATCGCAGGCTCGCCGGGAAACCGGTGCGACAGTGCCGAATGCTGCACCATAAGCTCTGTGTGCAAGCGTGCCGCTTCTGTCAGACGCTCATCCACAAAGAGAGGAGGCAACCCGTTCTGCGCGCGGTCCTGGTTGATCATTTGCACGAATTGCTGCTCGGCGGCGGCATCGAAGTTGAGGGTTGATGTGGCGTTCTGGGCGAGAGCTGCTCCGGCGAGAAAGTAGAAAATTAGCGATAGCGCCATCAAACTTTGGTGCTTTCTTCGGCCGCCAAACATCTTGAATGTCCGATTGGTCACGGTCCCCACTAGCTTACTGTCCACTGGAGCCGAAGCCCTTCGCGCCACGAGCGGCCTCGCTCAAATCTCCCTCGGCGACTTCGCCTGCCAGGAGAGGATGCTCCAGCAACTGAGCGATCTTGTCGCCTTTGCGGATGGTGTAGGGTTCGTCAGCAAGATTTTCCATCAACACGATGACTTCACCGCGATAACCTGCGTCGATGACACCGGCGTTGCACATCAGACGCTTCTTCGCCAGGCCGGAACGGGTCTTCACGACCCCGCCCGCCGTCGGCACGAACTCGATGGCAATAGCAGTATGAACGCCGGCGGCTCCGCGAGCGGCGATAGTCAGGTCTTCCGCGGAATAAAGATCGTAGCCGATGTCTTCGCCGGGATGGGCTACCGTAGGCAGAACCGCATCGGGAGAAAGTCTCTTCACTTTGAGCATGACGCTTTTTATTGTGCCAGAATTGCGCACAACTTATTCTTGGCCGAGTACTGACTCTGGCTGTACCGTAAGACGCACCCATGCACAATTCTTCACCGGCCTTCCTGGATGAGAACACCATTCGCCCGCTTCTGTTGCTGGAAGAACTCATTCCTGCCATGGAAAGAGCGTTGATCGATTTCTCGGCCGGGCGCGTGATGCAGCCGGTACGGTCGATTGTGACGATTGCCGAGCATCATGGGTTCATGGGTCTGATGCCCGCCGTATACGGCGACGTGATGGGCACCAAGCTGGTGAATTTCTATCCCGAGGTCGGCGCGCGAGGACTGCCGACGCATCAGGCCGTGATCGTTCTGTTCCGCACGGAGACAGGCGAGCCGCTCGCCGTGATGGACGGACGGCTGATCACTGAGCTTCGTACCGCTGCGGTTTCGGCGGCCGCGACGAAGCTGCTGTCGCCGGCCGCAGCGTCCAGCCTGGCAATCCTCGGCAGCGGCGTGCAGGCGCGAGCGCACTTTCGAGCGTTATCGCTGGTGCGCCAGTTCGAGGACGTCAGGGTCTGGAGCCGCAACAGCGACAACGCGAAAGCACTGGCCGCAGAGATCGGGGCGAGAGCGTTTTCCAAGCCCGAGGAAGCCGTACGCGGAGCCGACGTCGTGGTCACCGTGACCAGCGCCAGCGAGCCGGTGCTTCGAGGCGCATGGCTGAAACCGGGAGCATTAGTAAATGCCGTGGGCGCAGTCGGACCGATTCGTCGCGAGGTTGACAGCGACACCATGCGCGGAGCCGTCGTGGTCGATTCGCGCGAGGCAGCGGCCAAGGAATCGGGCGACATACTGCTTGCCGGAGCCAGTATTTATGCGGAGCTGGGAGAGATCCTCGCCGGAACCAGGCCCAAGCCGGAGAGCGACACTATCGTCTTCAAGTCGCTTGGGATTGCCGTCGAGGACTTGGCTGCGGCAAAGCTCGTACTCGAAAAGCTACACGCTTGAGGAAGCGTGTTCCGCTGGGGCTGACCGGAACAATATTCCCACGCCCCGGATCGGATTTCTCTGCTGTGAGGAGCTATTCCCCGGTCAAAAAATAGGCTCCATAGCGGCGACCCAAACGATAGCTTAAACGCACGTGGCAGCGATACGTGGCTTCGCCTTTCTGCTGGAACTCGAGCAGGACGATATCGCCCACATTCAGCTCGCCGTCGCAGTTGAAGGAAACGCCGCCTTCGCTGAGGTCGGTGCACGTGGCGACATCCACTTTATCGGCCAGCAAGCCGAAACTGACGATTCGCAGGGGAATCGCCAGGCCAATGCGCTCCCGACGGCGCCGATCGAATGATGGCGGAAGCTTGGGCGAAGTGCGTACGATTTTGGACTGAAGATTCTTCATCCGGCCTTACCCGCACCAAAGCGCATACATAGCCTCGCAATGAGCCCATCGGCCAGCAACAGAATTGCTTGAGAGAAAGCAATTGATTGCGCAAGAAATTCCTCAAATAAGTACTGTTTCGACCTGGGACGGAGCTACACCGATGCGTTGTGGAACTTTTGGGGTCGTGCTCTACAATTCCATGGCATGAGCCCGAAATCTGAGGAACTGCTCCGCCCCCGCGATGCTGCCGTGGTGCTCGGCATCAGCTATGCCAGCCTGAAGCAGTGGATCTACAAGGGCAAGCTGCGTAGCGTGCAAACGGCCGGCGGCCATCATCGCATCCCGCAGAGCGAGATTGATCGCTTCCTGTACAAGTCGCTGGGTAAGCAGCCGGCTGAGAGCCGCGCCACCTTCCGCACCATCAGTGGCCGCAATCAGCTGGTAGGCCGCATCGTGGATGTACGGATCGAGGGCTTAATGGCGCAGGTGAAGATTTCCATCGGCGGCCAGCACATCACGTCGATCATCACCGCCGACGCCGCTCGCGAGATGCGCCTCAAACGCGGTGATAAGGCCGCTGCGCTGGTGAAGTCGACGGAAGTGATGATTGTAAGGGTATGAAGAATAGCTTTTCGCCTTTCGTCTCTCGCCGGTAACTGCAACCGATATTTCACTTTTGGAACAGTGAGCCCTGAGAGCTGAAGCTAACCTCAAATCAAATTCGGAAGGAAGTCTGCAAGCGAAAAGCGAGAACGAGAAACGAAGAGCGGGCGGCGCGAAAACAGGGTGACCGGCGGAGAACCGGTCACCCGTTTTTTGCTTACGGCAGGTAATAACGGAAGGAGGTGAAGAGCATGTTGTCGATGGCGTCGGGGTTCGCACCAGCCGGAACCGGACGCTTGGTGCCGATGCCGGACCACGCCTGCTTGGTCAGGTACGAGTACTGCAGACCGAACTGCAGACGGCCCTTCGGTCCGTTGTAAGGCTTGTACCAGAAGCCGGCGGTACCTTCGACGATGTCTTTGGTGTCGCCGTTACAGTTGGACAGGCTGCCCGGGCTGAAGCCGGTGGAGAAGGCCGTTCCTGGAACGGTCTCGATGCCGCAACCGGTGTTGTTGAAGAGCAGAGCTCCGTAACCAACCGGCGCGCCCTTCGAATTGATAACGGAGTTGCGACCCACGTCCTCGATACCGCCGTTGCCGTACCAGTCCCACTTGGCCGAGTGATACTCGAGCGTAAGCAGACCCTGGTAAGACCAGAGCGGAGCCAGCGAGCCGTTCGGGCGAACCGTCGCATCGGCCAGACCGGCGGTTCCGTAACGTCCCAGACCCTGACCGGCGAGACCGTGCAAGCCGATGTCAATGCGCTTCTGGAACAGCGACCAACGAGCGTTGGCGCCGCCGCCACCGGTCCAGGTGCTGTTGTTGTAAGCGCCCGCAGCGGTCGGTGTCGAAAGCGTCGCACCGGGGAAGATACGATCGCGGAACTGCGTCAGGACGCCAAAGATTTCATAGTGTCCAAAGCCTGGCTGGAATGCCAGTTTGCCGATGAAGTCAGGCGAAGGATTGTACGAGTAGCTGGCGGCCGGCGAACAGGTGGTGACCGGCGCTCCAGAGGCATTCAAGGTGGTGCTGCAACCAGTGACGCCGTTGTTATACAGACCGCCGCCGGTACCGGGGGCGCCGACCAAGTAGTTGTTCGACTGGCCGTGTGCGGTGATCGTTTCCTCCGAGTTTTCGACGGAGAAGCCCAGCCAAATCTTGTTGCTGATGTCCTTTACGACGCGGAAGCCGTACTGACGCGCCCAGCTGAAGCCGACCGTGTACTGCGGGTCGATCGTCATCGGCGTAGCTTCGGTACGGTTGTCTTCGCCGACCTTGGTTTCCGTCACCAAGCTCCACATTTGGCCGCCGGTGAAGCTCCAGCCGTTATGCATCGCGGCCTGAGCCCAGAACTGGCGGAAACGCATGACGTACGAATCGCTCTCGTTGTTGTTGGAGGTGATGCCGACGCCCAGGAAGTCAGACTCCACATAACCGGTCATGGTCGTGTTTTCCAACTTGCCCTGAGCCAGCAGCGAGAGACGCGACTGCCGACCGGAACCGTAGAACTCGGACATGCGGGCCGAGGACGATCCGTCGTAGTTGATGGAGTTCAACGCAGTGTTGATATCGGAACCGGTGGCACGCTGGCGCCACACAGTTTCAGCCGCGGCGAAGCCGCCCGGCGTGATGGTGATTCCCTTGTAGTGAATTGCCAGCGGGCTCTCAAGGCCGGAGACACGCTTCTGGGTTTCCTGCAGCTCGTTCACTGTGTTGCCGGAGACGGTGCTGAGGTCACTAACCTGATGCTGTAACGCGTTCACCTGATCCGTCAGCGCTCCGTTCTGATTCTGACCGGCGGCGGCAGCGGATTGTTGCGCCGCCTGTGCTGCCTGCTCGGCCTGCGAAACCTGCTGCTGCAGCTGCTGAATGGCTTGATCGCGGGTCGAAATCTGCTGCTGCAATTGTTGAATTTGCTGCTGCTGGGCCGAAATGGCGTCCTTCATATCCTCCAGCTGCTTGGACACCGGAGCCGAGCTACCGCGATGGCTCGTCTTCGGTTTTTCGGTTTGGGAGTCTGTTTGTGCAAATACGCTCGTCGTCATCGCAACCGAGAGCGCAATAGCCAGTCGTCGTTTCATTTTCTCTCCTGAAAGCAACAGTTGGGCAGAACGAGAAGTTGTACAACAAAGCGGCGCAGCCGCCGATTCCGAATACACTTCGACTATTGTGTTGATAAATGACAGCGAAATCGTAAGTTGGCGAAGTTACAGACTTGTGAACGGACAGTGAATGTTCCGCGAATTACTGGAACTTTCATGGTGCACCTGCGGAATGGCAGCCTCGGTGGCGCTCGTGAGTCTGCTGAGGTATTGGCGAGACCGTTACGTTGCGGGTATCTCCGAACTTTCATCATCCTGTAATATCGCTGGGATATTCTCCACTGGAAATTTACTTGCCCCATTTCGGGCAATACGGGTACGCTTCGTTCAGGCGATGCGCGCCATGCAGTCTCATCCCGCAATGAAATCTATCGACGGAGGAGTTATGCGCAACGTTGTGCCCAACCCCCGCTTTTGGATCGTTCTGGCCGTCTTTGTCCTGACATGTACGGCGTTGTTGCCTGCCGCCGACATGCTACAGCAGGACAGCATGAACGCTTCGTCCATGGGCCAGGACATTATGCAGAACGTGAAGGAAGTCTACTTCCCCTTCAACATTTACAGCCGCGTCGTCGATCCCGACGTATTGCAGGCCGATGCCAACTACCTCAAGCAGCACCCGGATGCGCATCTGTGGCTTCAGGGCTATGCCGATATCCGCGGCGACATTTTCTATAACCTTGTGCTGTCGTATCGACGGGCGCAGTTTGTGAAGGGGAAGCTGGTCGCTAACGGAGTCAGTGAGTCGCAGATCGGCTTCGCGACTGGATGGGGCAAGCTGTATCCGGTTTGCCAGACCAACGACGATAGCTGCTATCAGCAGCAGCGCCGGGTCGACATCGTTCCGCCGGATCACATGTAGATTTCGTTGAGAGGTTTCACATAGCCGCGGGCGATTGCCCGCGGCTATGTTTTGTCCCCGCTACGAGAATCCTGCAGTCCACTACAATCGGACCCCAAAATCCAACCAGAATAGTGGCTCGCATCGCACATATCAGGGTGACGCAGGTTACTGCCGCAGCGTCCATACCGGTGCTCTCCTATAGCTGATGACGTGTGTCCTAGGTCGAACGTCCTCGTTCCCCCGTCGGCCACGTCAACCGCAACGAAGGAGAACAGCATGGCTGACAAGAAGGCAGATCTCGCTGGCCCCGGAATCGGCGACTACACAGAGCTGGAACATGTACTTCCGGCGGATTACAGCTCGCTGCTGTCACCCAAAGACACCCAGAGAGCGATCTTCGAGACCAAGAAATACATCGAAGACAATCTCTGCAAAGAATTGAACCTGATGATGGTCACCGTTCCCCTGATCGTGGACGAGGAATCGGGTGTGAATGACTATCTTGATCGTGACGGTTCGCGCACTCCCATCCAATTCCACATCTCAAACGACCGCGATAAGCACCCCATCAATGCGCAGGTCGTTCAAGCTGCCACCAAGTGGAAGAGGATGGCGCTGAAGCAGTTCAACATGCAGCCAGGCGATGGCCTGTGCACCGACATGCGTGCCGTTCGCAAGGATTACTTCCTCGATCACGACCACAGCGCCTACGTCGATCAGTGGGACTGGGAGCGGGTAATTACTGCCGAGCAACGCAGTCTCAGCTTCCTGAAGGGCATTGTCAGCAAGATTTGGAAGGTCATGGTCGGCGCCGAGCTTTATGCACAGGAGCTGTTCCCACAACTGAAAGACGCGCGCTACCCCAATCTGCCGGAGAACCTGAAGTTCCTGCATGCCGAAGAGATTCTCGACATGTATCCCGACCTGCCACGCAAGCAGCGTGAGACGGCTATTCTGCAGAAGTATCCCGCGGTCTTCATCATCGGCATCGGCTGGACGTTGAAGGACGGCTATCCGCACGAGATGCGCGCCGCCGACTACGACGATTGGGTCACGGAAACTCGCGATGACAACGGCCACGTGCGCCACGGGCTGAACGGCGACATCCTGGTGTGGAATCCGATTACCAAGCGGCGCCATGAGCTGTCATCGATGGGCGTGCGCGTCAATCCGCAGTCCCTGAAGAAGCAGCTCGAACTGACGAACCAGATGAACTTCCTCAACTTTCCTTATCACAAAGCGATCGTCGACCACCAGATTCCGCTGAGCATCGGTGGCGGCATCGGGCAGTCGCGGACGCTGATGCTGCTGCTCCGCAAAGCACATCTCGGCGAAGTAAGCGTCACGGTGTGGCCGAAGGTGCTGAAGGATATGTGCGCGAAGAAGAACATCCACGTACTGAACTAAGGCAGTTGTTAGTTGCCGGTTGTTCGTTGTGAGTTAGGGCGCGAAGAGATTCGCGCCCTTGTTTTTTGCAGAGCAGCCGCTGGCGTTTCACCCCTTGGTCGTCTCAGCGCCGCTTTTCTCCTGTGGCTTGACGGTGGACCGCACGACCATGAATTTGTTCAGCGTGTCGAACCAGAAGGGTGCGCCCAGCGAAAGCGCCAATGTCGTAATCAGCCAGCCAGTCAGCGTCTCCAGCCAAAAGAGCGGATTCACGGGAGGCTTCTCGTGCCAGCCGAAGGGAAACGGCAACTGCTGTCCCAGGTTTTCCAATTCGGTGGCCTGCTTGCGTAGGTCTTGCTCGTTCTGCAGAACATCTTTTTTCTGATCGACGTACTTCTGCGCCAGGTCGACCGTCGCCTGGCGCGCGATGGGATTGTTCCACAACGACTGCGCCAGCTTGATAGTGTCGACGTTAAGCAGGATCGTCATCCCCAGTGCGATACCCAGCAGGATGTTCTGTGCCCGCTTCTTGTACCAGCCGGAAGCGCGGTCCATGGAATTGTTGAACCAACGCTCCACCTTCGCCTGGAATTCGGTTACGTCCTTCTGGGTATCGGCCGCCAGACTCATCAGCGCCTGCCGCGTCGGACTCGGCGGTAGCTGTTCAATCGCCTCACGGATATCGCTGAGCGAGCGCGCCCGCGTCGGATCAGGTGGGGCGATGACGTCGATGAGCGCTGTCGCGAATGTGGTCGAAGGGATATAAGCCGGGAGGTTTACAGTGAACCAGTTGTCGACTATTTTCAGCACCGGAACATGCGACAAAATCGCGCCTCGGACGGTCGTCATCTCCATCTCGGCCGCCTGCTTGGGGTCCAGTTTGTCCGGCTCCTTATAGAGTCCGCGAATCAACCCATGGGCGTAGACAGCCTCCACGATGTTGTGTCCGTCGGCCATCTTGCTGCCGGAGAAAAGGCTGTCGATGCCGGCCACCAGGTTCTTCGAGCGCAGGGACAAAATCGACGCGATGCCCTCGTTCACGACAGAGCAGATGAGGCTGAGAAACAGATAGACAAAGGCGATACCAATGGCGACATCGAGAATCGCAGAGCTGGGCATCTCAATTCCCCTGTAACGGAACGTTCAACGTATCGCGATGATGGCGCGACTGTATTCGCGATGCAAGGAAATAGAAGGGTGCAACCGGGCGGGTAACTAGTTCATAATGTAGGGTTCTTTAAGCTCTGCTTTTCAAGGAAGCTCTTCATGGTAACCAAAGCTGTCGCGGAAGTGATGGCCGCCAGCCGCATGATGAACGTGCGCTACGCCATTCGCGATCTTGCCGTCGCCGCCGAGGAAGTTGCGCGCGAAGGTCACGAGATTCTGTACCTCAACATCGGCGATCCCTGCAAATTCGACTTCCATACGCCGCCCCACATGATTGAAGCGGTGCTGAAGGCGATGGTCGACGGGCATAATGGCTACGCCGAATCGCTCGGCATCAAGCCGGCGATTCAGGCGATTCGCAATCAGGCCGAGCGTGATGGCTTCCGTGAAATTCAGAGCATCTTCATCGGCATCGGTAGTGGCGAGGTCATCGACACCTGCCTGACCGCGCTGCTGAATCCCGGCGACAACGTGTTGACGCCGAGTCCTGAGTATCCGTTGTACGGCGCGATCATGGCGAAGCTCGACTGCCCGGCTAATGCCTATGACCTCGACGAAGACAACGAGTGGGAGCCGGATGTCGCCGATATGGAGCGCAAGATCAACTCGCGCACCCGCGCGATTCTGCTGATTACACCCAACAACCCGACGGGAGCGGTGTACTCCAAGCGCACGCTGGAGAAGATTCTCGAACTGGCGCGGCGGCACAACCTCATCATTTTTGCCGACGAAATTTACGACAAGCTGATCTTCGATCCGAAGGAAAAGCACATCTCTATCGCAACCCTAGCGACCGATGTACCAATCGTCACGTTCAACGGCTTGTCGAAGTCGTATCTGGTACCCGGCTGGCGCATCGGATGGGCCATTGCCACCGGTCCGCGCGAGGTCGTCCGGCCGTATATGGAAGCCGTGCATCGTCTGCTGCGGGCGCGCTTGTCGGCGCCGCATCCCTTCCAGTATGCGATTAAGCCTGCGCTGGAAGGCCCGCAGGATCATCTCGAACAGATGCTGCGCAAGCTGAAACGCCGCGCCGATCTCACCGTGGCGTGGGCAAAGCGGACACCACACGTAAAGCTGGTCGCGCCCAAGGGCGCTTTCTATGCTCACCCGTCGCTGGAAATTCCGGAAGACGATTTGACCTTCGTCACCGATCTGCTGAAGCAGAAGCACGTGCTGGTGGTCCACGGGTCGGGCTTTGGAGAGAGGCCCGGGACGCGGCACATGCGCATCGTGTTCCTGCCGTCCGAGCCTGTACTGAGCGAGGCCTACGACGCAATCACCGACTTCATGAAGGAACGGTACAAGTAGGCCGGCTGAAGCCGGCTCTCGATCGATTGCTGCGCCCAGAACGCCTGCCTTAAGGCAGGCACTACCCGAACCATGGTCGACATTCACACTCACATCCTTCCCGGAATCGATGACGGATCGAAGTCCTGGGAGATGACGGCGGAGATGTGCCGCATCGCGGTTGCCGATGGCATCACGCACATCGTCGCCACGCCGCACAGCAACGACCGCTACGAGTACAATCGCGAGCGATTCACCGATATGTTAGGCCAGCTTCATGACTCGGCGTACGGCCAGCTGGCGTTCAGCCTGGGTTGCGACTTTCACTTCTCTTACGACAACATCCAGGATGCCCTGGAGCATCCACGGCGCTATACCATCGGCGACACGCAGTACCTGCTCATCGAGTTCAGCGACTACGGCATCCCACCCAGCGTGAAGCAGGATGTCCTGTCTTTGTTGAGTTGCGGGATGAGGCCCATCATCACGCATCCCGAACGTAACCAGCCGCTCATGAAAAATCCGGAGATGGTACTGACGCTGATTGAGCAAGGCTGTCTGGTTCAGGTCACAGCGAATGCGATGACCGGATCGTGGGGACCACGCTCGAAGAAAGTTGCCGATTGGCTGTTGCAGAAGCGCGCCATTCACGTGATTGCAAGCGACGCGCACGATCCGGTGCGGCGGAGGCCCGTCATGTCGGAGGCGCGGGCGGTGGTTGCGCAAATGGCAGGCGAAGATGTTGCCGACGCGCTGGTCAGGCTGAATCCAGAAGCGATTGTGAACGGGGAGCGGCTTCCCTACCTGTCAATCTAATGTTGAGAATTAGATCGACCGCCGGTGCAGCGCATCTCACCAACATCGCGGCCGTTGACCGAGACAATTCCGGTACGCACTTTGGGCGAGGAGTTCACACGTTCCTCCGAGACCGACGTCCGTGTCGCGAGGTCACGAACTTTTTCGGAGCCGAGGTGAGCGGCCCGCTTAACCTGGCGCTCTGCCTGGTGAATCGCATCTTTGAGATTCATTCCACCCTCCCCCTTGGTTACAACAGATGCTGTTGTCCCTCGATTGGAAACTTCCGGATGTAAAAAATCAAGGGGTCACTGCCGGATTCTTGGATTGAACGCCGAGTACAACATATCCGTCAGGAAGTTTACCAGGACATAAGTCAGGCCGATCATCAGGATGCAACCCTGGACGAGGTAGTAGTCGCGATTCGAAATTGCGGTGATGGTCAGCCGTCCGATGCCCGGCCACGAGAAGATCGTCTCGGTGACGATCGCGCCGGCCAACAGCGCTCCGAATTGCAGGCCGACAACGGTCAAAATCGGAATCATGGCGTTGCGGAGAGCGTGCCGGTAAACCACGGTGCTCTCAGAAAGACCTTTGGCCCTGGCGGTGCGGATGTAGTCCTGGCCCAACTCTTCCAGCATGGACGTGCGAACCATTCGCGTGAGGATCGCGGCCAGAGCTCCACCCATGGTGATGGCTGGGAGGATCAGGTGCGCTGGTGAGCCGGAACCTGACACCGGCAGCCAGCCCAACTCGATTGCGAAGATCAGGATGAGGATTGGTCCCAGCGCGAAGTTCGGAAATGACAGTCCCAGCAGCGACACAAAGCTGAGCAGGCGATCGTCCCAGCGATTGCGGCGCAAGGCCGAGCGCACGCCGGCGGGGATTGAGAGCCCGAGGGCCACCAGCAGTGCTGCGAGTGTGAGCTCCAGCGTCTCGGGATAGGCTTGCGCAATGATGTGGCCGACGTTCTGATTCAGGCGCAGCGACTTCCCCATATCGCCGTGTAGGATTCCGCGCCAATAGTTGACGTATTGCTTGCCCAGCGGAACATCGAGTCCGTATGCGTGGCGCGCCGCGGCGACGTCGGTAGCCGCCGCGCCTTCACCCAGCATCTGTTGAATCGGGTCGCCCGGCACTAAGTGGATCAGCAGAAAGACGACAGACACCACCAGCCACACCACCGGCAGCATGTACAGCAGGCGGGAGAAAATGTATCGCAACATCAACCGGCCACGTGAGTTGCGGTTTGTGGTTGGGTTTGTGCGGGCGCCTTGTCGATTTTCACGCTCTCAACCCGCAGTCCGTCCATGGTTGCCACCGTGTAGCGGCGGCCTTCATATTCAAAGCTGTCGCCCACCACGGGAATCTTCTGCACCTGCGAAAGTACGAATCCCCCAAGCGTTTCAAAGCCTTCGTCGCGCGGCAGCACAATGTGATATTGCGACTCCAGATCCCGAATATTAGCCGAACCATCGAGGGTCATCGAAGTGGCGCCGGGCGCCAAAGCGGGCTCGCTAATGTCGAATTCGTCCTCAATCTCGCCGACCAGCTGTTCGAGCACGTCCTCGACCGTCACCACGCCAGCCGTAGTCCCGAATTCGTCGACAACAACGGCCAAGTGGCGTTTGCGCGTCTTGAATTCGATTAACAGGTCGGGCAGCGGTTTGGTCTCCGGCACCACCAGGACCTCGCGCATGATGTGGCGCACCTCGAGGCCGCTAGGGCGTGTAACCGGTCGTCCAGAGGCGGTACGGTTCACTCGATAGCGCAACCAGCGCATCAGATCCTTGGCGTAGAGTACTCCGATAATGTGCTCGGGGCCGCGTTTGGGATCGTAGACGGGAACGCGAGAGTGCTGTTCGTCGACGACTTTCTGTAATGCCTCCTCCAGCGAAAGATTCCCCGGTAGGGAGAAAATGTCCGGGCGTGGGACCATGATCTCGCGTACGGCGATGTTCTCCAGTTCAAGCGCGTGCAGGATGAGTTCCTCCTGCATCGGCGCCAGCACTCCCAGCCGCCGATTGGCCGAGACAATCAGCTTCAGTTCCTCGGGAGAATGTACGCCAGCCTCGCGAATCAAGCGAACTCCAAACGCCTTTAACACGACGCGGGTCGACGCCGTCATGAACACCAGAAACGGCGCCGCCAAGGTCATGAAGACGTCCATGGGCGCGGCGACTGCCAGGGCGACTCGATCCGTGCGTTGTAGAGTCAACGACTTGGGAACCACCTCGCCCAGGATGACGACGATATACGTCATCAGGATGAAAGCCAGGGCGACGGCCAGCGCGTGCGCGTAGAAGCGCGAATGGGGCAACGGTAGAAACAGCGGCTCCAGGATGTGGGCGATGGACGCTTCGCCGATCCAGCCCAGGGCCAGGCTGCATACGGTAACCCCAAACTGTACGGCATTGAGAACTTCGTCCAGTTTCTGATGGAGTTTCTGGACGGTACGCGCTCCCAGGCGGTGAGAGGCGATCATTTGTTGCAGTCGTGTCTCGCGAACGCTCACCAGAGCGAATTCGGCGGCCACGAAGAACGCGTTTGCCGCGACCAGCAGGACGACTGCCACGATACGCAGCACAACGAAAGTAACCATTCCCCAAAAATCTTATCACCCGAAGCTACTGTAAAGCGGGTACTAAGGCGGGTCGAGTCGCGTTTCGGGCTTTGGAATCTAGCATTTTCCACACTTAGTTCAACTCTGGATGCCGCAGTGAAACTAAGTGTCTTTTCTAAGAGCTACGCCCGATTTGTCTCAGCTCTGGCAGACGAGATACTCACTCATCGGCTGCTGTTGAGTTCGCGGCCTCATGCGTCAATCGCCTCTGGCCGAATACTCAACGGAGGAACTTTACTGATGAAGCATTTGTTCCTGTTGGCAGCCGCTTGTCTCGGGCTGTCGATGACAGCAGCCGCGGTAAACGTCACCGTCACCGCACCCGGCAATAATCAGCAAGTCGGCTCTCCTTTTACCTTGACAGCGAATGCCTCCAGCAACGGTCATCAGATCGTGGGCTGGCATGTTTATCTCGACGGCAACAACGTCTACACCGGCGGTACGACGAACTCCATCACCGCGAGCATCAGCGGTGGTCAAGGGAATCATCAACTGGTCACCCGTGCCTGGGACAATACGGGCGCGTACGGCGATGTCACCCAGACAGTTGTCATCACTAGCGGCGGCGGTGGTGGCGGCGGAGGGGGTGGTGGCAACGGCTTGCCCACGCCTCCGAGCAATGCGATCTGGTTCAACAACATTCAGAACCGCGGCAACTGGAGCTATTGTCACGATCCCGGTTGCGCCGGCGGCAGCGGCCAGGGCTCCTACTGGATGGCGCAGCATCAGGGCTCGCCTTCGCGCAGCGGTTCCAGCAGCGAGTTCTATAACTCAGGCGTTTGGGCCAACGCCCTGTATTGGCAGAAGGTGGGGGCCTACGACAACGCGCACAATCTGCTGTGGGACTTCTGGATCTACGTCGACTCAAACTCCCAGAATGCCACCCAGGCGCTGGAATTTGATTCCTTCCAGTTCGTCGGCGGCTACAACTACATGATCGGCAGCCAGTGCGATTACGGCTCCGGCACGTGGGACACATGGAACGAAACCTCGGGCCACTGGATTCACAGCAACGTCGCCTGCCACAAGTTCAGCGTTAACGGCTGGCATCACATCCAGTGGTACGTGACCACCAACACCAGCAATCACACCTACACCTACCACACGCTGGTGGTCGACGGTCAGCCTTACACCTTCAACGTCACGTATAGCGCCAAGAACCTGCACTGGGGCGACAACCTGGGCGTGCAGTGGCAACTCGACGTGAACGCCAGCGGTGAGGGCTATCACGAGTGGATCGACGACGTTTCTCTCGCCATCTGGTAAACAGCAAACGCGAACAGCAAAGCGGGGCTCCTGCCAAGGAGCCCCTTTTTTGTTACAGCCTGTCTTTCATGCGGAGCATCACACACAACCGTCAGAGTTCCTCAATCGACGGAGATCGTGTTTGCAAGGCCTCGCAGATGCAGTTAGGATTTCGTGGCTTGAAGGATTGCGTGAATCTTTCGTCGTAAACCGTCAGATGTCCACCGTCCCCTACAAATTCATTGTCCGGGCTGCGCTCCTTTTCGCGCTCTCCTTTCTTGACTGCCCCATGCCACTGCATGCCGCCGAACATGCCGCGCAACCGTTGAACTCAGGGTGGGAGTTCCGCGCTATCAACACGAGCGGCCACCCTGAGATCATGGGCTGGCACGCCGCACAGGTTCCCGGCGTGGTGCAAACCGACCTCCTTGCGGCCCATCTGATTCCCGATCTGTTTTACGGCGACAACGAATCGCGCCTGCAATGGATTGGCTTGACGGACTGGGAGTATCGCACCACCTTCCAAGCCGACAACGCTACTTTGCAGCACGAGCACGTCGATCTGGTATTCGAGGGCCTGGATACCTACGCCGAAGTTTTTCTGAACGGCAAGCCCGTGCTGACCGCCACGAACATGTTTCGAAGTTGGCGAATTGACGCTAAGCGGTTGCTGAAGCCGGGGTCTAACAATCTGAGTATTATCTTTCTCTCGCCGGTTACCTCGGTGATCCCGAAAGTGAAGACACTTCCCTACATTCTGCCCTCGGTATCGACCGCGAATGAGGGAAACGAGGAGAACATCGCCACCGCCCCCTACACACGCAAGGCGCCGTACCAATACGGATGGGATTGGGGGCCGCGGTACATCACCATCGGCATCTGGAAACCGGTTTACCTCGAATTGTGGGATGCCGCTCGCATCGAAAACTTCCACATCCATCAGTTAAAGGTCTCGACGACTGAAGCCGAGTTGGCTGCCGAGGCTGAGGTCGAATCTAGTAGTGCAATGGCGGCGAACATAACGATCAGCCGCGACGATGCCGGCGGCAACTTGACCAAAGTTGCGACCCAGGCCGTTCAACTGGCTGTGGGCACGAACCATATATCGATTCCTCTTCGTATCGCTTCTCCGAAGCTTTGGTATCCCGCAGGATACGGCGCACAAAATCGATATCGCTTCTCCGCTTCCATCGCCGTAGGAAAATCAGCCATCGCTCAGCAGGAGATTAAGACCGGCCTCCGCTCGGTTGAGTTACGCCGCGAGCCCGACCGCTGGGGCACGAGTTTCACCTTCGTCGTAAATGGCATTCCGATCTTCGCTAAGGGCGCTAACGTCATTCCGTTCGACAGTTTTCCCAGTCGGGTCAAGCCTGATGGTTATCGCCAGATTCTGACCGCCGCGCGCGACGCCAACATGAACATGGTGCGGGAGTGGGGCGGAGGCATTTACGAAAGCGACGACTTTTACGATATCTGCGACGAGCTTGGTCTGATGGTCTGGCAGGAGTTCATGTTTGGCGGGGACATGGTTCCCGGCGACCTGGGCTTCCAGCAGAACGTGCGTGAGGAGGCGAAGCAGCAGGTCAAGCGCCTGCGCGATCATCCCAGCATCGTGTTGTGGTGCGGCAACAATGAAATTGAAGCTGGATGGTTGGCTTGGGCCGACCGCCTGAGCTTTAAAGAATCGATCACCCCTCCTGAACGCGAGCGTGTCTGGCAGGACTACGTCGTCCTCTTCCACGACGTCATCAAAGGCGTGGTCGAGGACTACGCCACGCCGACACCGTACTGGCCAAGTTCACCCAGCGCCAACTTTGAAGCTCTGCCGGATAGTCCAGAGAACGGCGACATGCACTTCTGGGGCGTGTGGCATGCGCTGGAGCCCATCGAGAACTACAACCTGCAAGATCCGCGCTTCATGTCGGAGTTCGGCTTCCAGTCGTTTCCCGAGATGAGAACGATTCGCAGCTTCGCCGCACCGGATGATCTGGCAATCGATTCGGTGGTCATGCAATCTCACCAGAAGAACCACGGCGGCAACGAACGCATCCTCACCTACATGCTGCGCGAGTATCCCGAACCGCGCGACTTTGCGTCGTTCGTCTACCTTAGTCAGCTGCAGCAGGCGGAGGCGATCAAGGTCGGGGCCGAGCACTTGCGGCGTAACCGGCCGCGCACTATGGGCGCGCTCTTCTGGCAACTGAACGATTGCTGGCCCGTCGCCTCGTGGTCGAGCATCGACTACTTTGGACGCTGGAAGGCGTTGCAGTACTTCGCTCGCCGCTTCTATGCCGACCTGCTGATCTCGCCATTCGCTCACGACGGCAATGTCGATGTGTACGTGGTCTCCGACAAGATGCAACCCGTCGCGGGGCAGATCCGCACGCGATTGCTTACGTTTGATGGCAAGATGCTCAGCGACAGGGCAGAAGATGTGCAGATTCCGGCGCAGTCCAGCGCGGTCTATCTGAGTTTGAATGAAAAGCAGATACTCGGATCCACCAACCCCGACGATGCGTTTCTAGTGGTGGACTTGCTGGTGGGCGGCAAGGCGGTTTCGCGCAATGAAGTCTTCTTCGATCGCATGCGTAACCTCAACCTGCCGCTCAAATCCGCCATTGAAAGCAACATAGCTGCTAGCCCTGACGGCTACACACTGAAGCTGCGCTCCCCGACGCTGGCGCGCGCTGTCTATCTTTCCTTCGGCGATATCGAGGTCACATTGTCCGACAACTACTTCGATCTGCTTCCCGGCGAGGACGCGGTCGTCCACCTGAAAACTCAGGCCTCGCAGGCGCAATTGCAGCAAGCGTTGAAAATCGTATCGCTGACCGAGGCTTTCTTCCCCGAGCGGCCAACGTACCGGCAGCACGCGGCCATCGCGGAGCCTGCAGAACCGCAGCACTGAAATCAGGCCGTGGCTGCCATCGCCGCCGGCCGGCGGTACTGATAGTTACCGAATCCGAGGATCAGATAGCCAATTCCCCCAAAGAGAAAATTCAAAAAGAAGCCGAACATCGGACTTTGACCAAAGGCTTTGGCGACGTCGATGGCCACTACAATCGCGGGAATGAGATTAATCAGCGGGATGCAATACAGAATGAGCCACCATCCCGGACGTCCGGCAATTTTCAGCAGGATGTACACATTGTAAATCGGCACAATCGCTGCCCAGCCCGGCTCGTTGGCTTTCTCAAACATCTTCCACCAACCGAGGATGGCGATCACGGCGAGCACTAGAGCGAACATCAGGAAGCCGGTACCGAAGAGTCCTGAGAGCGGATTCGTATTGTTTTGCCATAGTGCGATCATGCTGGCCATTGCTATAGTGTCTCCTTGTTGCGAGTCCGCGCGCGGAGCGTCGCTGCGAAGTGGAACTGTGGGATAACAAAAGCTCGCGGCGCGAACCGCCGCTGCAGACAAGCGGCTCGCCCACGAAGATATTCATGATAGCTACTCAAACTTGAAAATCCATAAATTTGTTTAAAGCAGCTATTTATAGCTCGCGTTTGAGCGATCGAGGAAGTCGCGATGCTTTGAGAAATCTACCGACGACATGAACGCCGGCACGATGAGCGGATTCGATTTCAGATTGTCCCGCAGCGCCGCGTTGACCTTGTCGACACCGTCGGCCGTCTGAGTGAGATAGACGATATAGAACGTGCCAGGCGTCTGCGTGTGGATGGCTTCCTCGTCGATCTCGTACTCGCTGATGGTGCCGCCGGCCAGCAGTTTTTCCATCATCGGCACAATAGCCGATTTGGCCAGCATATCGATGGCATCGTCCGGCGCATCCGGCTTCAAGGCGTACGACGAGGCGTGACCATAGCCACCGGTCACGGTTCCGGAATGCCAGTTGTAGTAACGGCTGACGAGGATCTGGTCCATGTGCTTGGTCGCGCTCGACATGACTGGCGACACTGCACTGCCGTTGCTGTAAAACGTATCGAGCACTCCGAGCACACTGGACATCGACGTGCCGCACCACCAGCTGTCGTGCGTCATGCCATCGACTTCATGCACCAGATTCGTGTCGCTCCCATAGCCGACTAGCGTTCCACCGGCCATGGCCTTCTGCAAGACACTCGCGTCAGCCGCGTCAGCCTTGACCCAGTCGGCCCACTGCGCGCGCGGGACGGCCCAGAATCCGATGTAGCAGTACATGGGCGACTTTTCCTGGGCGAACGCCGGAACGGCCAGACCAGCCATGAGCCCGAGAATGCAAAGGGCCGTGAAGGCCGTGATTTGCTTGGTTTTCATCGTGTACCTCCTCCGTATGCGTTTGTTGTGTTCGTGCTTCTACTAGGCCGGCAGACTGCAAAGAATCGTCAGGACAAAGGAGCCCGAATCGGCGAGGAATTCGCCCAGATCAACAGGTTCAACTGAGACAAGTTGCTATTTTTTGAAGATGGAAGGACGGTATGTCAGGAAAGATGCCATGTCCATAGCATCTAAGCGCTCGTTCGGAAGCGTCTCAACAATGGGATGGACGTGGCATAACGCATGCTCGAAGGTTGCACGCACGGTGATCGAACGAAAGCATGTGGTCGGCCGTTTACTGTGACTACGGCCACTCTGCAGTTGATACGTTGGTGACAGTTACGGATACAATATGAAGGAACCGTGCGAAAGTGGCGGAATTGGCAGACGCACCAGACTTAGGATCTGGCGGGTAAAACCGTGGGGGTTCGAGTCCCCCCTTTCGCACCAAATAAGTATATGTATTTCTAATAGCTTACGGTTGGTTAACCCGAATTGTACGGAATTTGTACGGCCAGCTCTGCTATAGTGACCGGTCAAGGTGATGACCGAGGTCTACGTCCGCCACTCTTCTGATTGTCCCCATCGCGAGAACCGCTATTACAAGAGGTGCCATTGCCGTAAGTGGATTGCGTTTGTCGGGGAGGACAAACGGATTTCCGCGGGCACACGTTCCTGGGAAGAGGCCGAACGGCTCGCCCGGCGTCTGTCTGGCGACTCTACCTTTCACTCCCAGACCGTAGCAGAGGCGGTGAGACTCTTCGTTCAAGACCAGCGGCAGCAGAATCATTCGAAGAATTGGATCTACAAACACACCCGCGAATTGGGAGAATTTTCGACCTTCTGCGCCACCCAAAACCTTCAGATGATCTCGAAGGTCACCCTGGAACATCTTGAGCAGTTTCGTACGGGCTGGCCAGGTGTTGGCGTTACCCGGAGCAAGCGACAAGAGCGTTTGAGTCAATTCTTTCGCTACTGCCTAAAACACAAGTGGTGCAGCGAGAATGTCGCCGCCGGTCTTAGCAGGATCAAAGTTGAACCGACCGAAACATTGCCTCTCACTCGTGAGCAGTTTGCTGCGGCCTTAAAGGCGTGCTCCG
>DATHQX010000109.1:0-2261 GCA_035482295.1 Verrucomicrobiia bacterium | reverse complement strand
TATAGATCCATTCCCGAAGGCGATCCAGGGAACGGATGGGCGTATATGGTTCGCCTCAACAAGAGGCGTCGCCTGGGTCGACCCGAAAAACATTCCGAGAAATGCCCTGCCGCCGCCCGTTTCGATTACCTCTGTATCTGCGGATGGTTCGCGTTATCCGCGATTGGCCGATCTCCGGCTCCCCGCGCATACCGCGAACGTTCAAATCGACTACAGCGCATTGAGCTTATCGGTGCCAGAGCGAGTTCGTTTTCGCTACAAGCTGGATGGAATCGATAAGGGATGGCAAGACGTCGATACGCGCCGCCAAGCCTACTATAGCAACCTGGGTCCCGGATCTTATAGGTTCCAGGTCATCGCCTGCAACAACGACGGCGTCTGGAATGAAGCGGGCGCATCCCTCATCTTCTCGATTGCTCCAGCCTGGTATCAGCGCGTATGGTTCCGCATTCTTTGCGTAGCAGCTTTTCTGGGACTCCTCTGGACGCTCCATCACCTCCGCATTTGGAGACTGCGGCAGAGGGAAGAAAAGCTTCGGGAAGTGATTGCAACGATTCCAACATTTGCGTGGACGGCCTCGCCCGATGGCTCTGTGGATTTCCTGAATCGGCACTACGAGTACTACTTAGGTGTCGCTGTCGAGAAGGCGGTCGGCTCAGCCTGGACAGCCGTCGTTCACCCGGACGATCTGGAGCGGCATCTCGAGAAATTTCGCACGGCGATGGTGACCGGCGAACTTTTCGAGGTCGAATCGCGCTTTCGACGGGCGGACGGAGAGTATCGCTGGTTTTTGACCCGCGCAGTACCTCTGCGGGATGCGCGCGGCAAGATCGCCAGGTGGTACGGCACGTCGCTCGAGATTGAAGACCACAAACGCGCTGAGAAACTTCAGGCGGACCTCGCTCACATCACCCGCGTTAGCAGTATGGGCGAATTGACCGCTTCCCTGGCGCACGAAATCAAACAGCCCATTGGGGCTGCAGTAACGAACGCCGAAGTGTGCTTACGATTGCTGAATCGGAACTCGCCTGATGTGTCGGAAGCGCGCGAAGCGGCTTTGGAAATGACGAAGGACGCTAGGCGCGCAGCCGACATCATCGACCACGTACGCTTGCTTTACCAGAAAGGTCGTCCTCAACTGAAACCTGTAGATGTAAACGAAGTGATCGCGGAGATGCTCGTTATGCTGCGCAACCAGGCGAACGATCATTCGGTTGCGGTGCGCACGGACCTGGCTGAAGGGCTGCCAACTGTGATGGCAGACCGGGTACAGCTCCAGCAGGTGTTGATGAATCTCATGCTAAACGGCATTGAGGCTATGAAGGATACCGCCGGCGACCTTAGCATCAGGTCGCAGCTGAGTGAAGATGGTGAACTGCTGATCTCGGTAACGGACAATGGCATTGGACTGCCTGCAGGAAGAGCGGATGAGATCTTCAATGCATTTTTTACTACCAAGTCTCAGGGCACAGGTTTGGGACTGGCAATCACCCGTTCCATCCTGGAATCGCATGGCGGACGCGTCTGGGCAACCGCAAACATCGGAGGAGGCACAACGTTTAGCTTTACCCTACCCATCAGGATGAGACTATGAACAAGTGTAGGGTGGTAAGGCTGCAACAGGCGACGGGAAGCCGGTGTGCCACGTGCTGAAGGCTTGATGCAGCGTGGCATTCAGCGCATGCACTCCGCACGGTAAGAAACAGCTGAACGGTGAACCGGTTCCAACGCATCTGCTTCTTCCTAACCAGTCATTTTGCGATGATCTCGTTGACTGTGGATTCGACCCATCCCGTGGAGATTGGCTGGTCAGCTCGGTACAGCTTTCCACAATTCGGCGGTGAGTCTCGGCTGGTTTCTAAATGCAACACCAGGGCTCGAAGAGCGCGGCTCCAACGCGCTAGCTTGTGCCTCGCGAGTTCGTCTGGGCGCGAGCTAGGTGCGTACCGACTGCAAATAGCGAAGACCGTCCGCCGACTTGCCGTTCCACATGCACTACGATACTCGATCAACCCCACCCTTCGACACAATCTCTCCGCGGACGGAATCTGTGAATCTTCGCGAGTGTCAATAGGTTTCGCAAGGCTGTCGTACCTGTGCGTTAAGAGAGTTAGGCGATCGGGTCGTACGTCGGCCGGTCAACGTCGGCGCATCGCCGAGACCGCGCCCCTACGAACAATACTTTGCAGTTCGTCTCGGCACGCGAAACTGAACTTGTCAAGCGGATCCTCCGCGCCTGAGACTGCATCCGCGCGAATCTG
>DATHQX010000108.1:0-35314 GCA_035482295.1 Verrucomicrobiia bacterium | reverse complement strand
AACTCTTCCATGCTTGGCAGCTCGCCAATGTCTTTCAAGCCGAAGCGCATCAGGAATTCTTTGGTCGTCTTGTAGAGGATCGGCCGGCCGATGACCTGCTTGCGGCCTCCGGTGGTGACGAGCTTGCGGTCGAGCAGCGTGGCGATGACGCCGGCCGCATCGACGCCACGGATTTCGCTGATCTCGGGCACCGTGACCGGCTGTTTGTAGGCGATGACCGCCAGCGTTTCCAGCGCCTGCAGCGAGAGCCGCACCGGGGGCTTGAGGCTCTTGGCGAAGCTGACGACCACATCGTGGTGCTCGGGCTTGGTGGCCATGCGATAGCCGCCGGCGATCTGGCGGATTTCCATACCGCGGTTGGCTGAGGCATAGTCGGCAACGAGTTCGTTGATGAGCTGGCTGATGTGCGCTTTGGCCGCCTTGAGCTGCTCTTTCTCTTCAGCCTGCTTTTCGTCTTTGGTCGGCTCAGGAGCGGGTTGCTCGGATTCCGACGGAATGGCGACGGCCAGTTCCGGCATGCCTGCGATTTCGGCCGCAGCTTCTTCGATGCCGAAGTCCTCGTCCTCCTCGATCTCGGCGGGCGTCGGACCGTCGGAAACGGTTTCGTTGAGTGCGAGGCGGGCTTCATCCGCCGTGCGCATGTCGGCCAGAGCAGCATCCTTCAGCAGGGAAGCGAGCTCGTTGAGCGTGACCGGCTCTTCGGTCGCGTAGATGATGGCTTCGATTTTGGCTTTCAGGCTCATTGGTAATAGCTGTCGGCAATCAGTCTCTCAGCCGTCAGCTTGGGTGTTCCTCTTCAAACACTTCGTGTAGAGCAAATGCCGCCGCTCCGCGGCTCGTGCAAAAAATCCCAGACGCCTGCCGCGGGCTCACGCCCACGGCTAAATCAAAATGTCGCCCTTCCGGCCGGCCAACACGGCGACCCTGAAGACTGAGCCGATTCCCGGCTGTCCAACAATCGCGATGGCTGAATGCTGGTGCCTCAAACTGGCCACTGACTACTGGCCACTACTTCCTCACCGCCAATCGTCCTTCACCGGCGGATTCTCCGCCATCAGCGAGTCGAAATTCGTGTGCTTCTTCAGCACGACCTCGCCGAAGACACTGTCCTGACGGGCCAGCACCGCCTGCAATCGTATCAATTCCAGGATCGCCAGAAATGCACAGACCAGCGCCGTGCGCGAGTGGAGGGTGCGCAGCATCTGCTTCAGGCGCACGGGCCGCTCTTCCAGCGCCAGCCGCCGGCGCACGTAGTCGATCATCTGCGACACCGTGACTGCCTCTTCGTCGACCTCGAACGACGGACGTCGCCGAGCTCGATCGATGATCTGCTGAAACGTCTTGACCAGGTCGACGACATCAGCGGCCAGCTCCGGCTCGGCGCCCTCGGCATCGCGAAATTCCTTCAGCGATGGATTCGACCAGACGTTCTCCTCGATCTGCTGCTTCTGGAGCAGCATCTGCGCTGCGGTCTTGAAGCGCTCGTGTTCGAGCAGGCGGTTGACCAGTTCCATGCGCGGATCTTCTTCGGAGGCGGGGCCGGCCGGGTCGCGCGGCAGCAGCATCTTCGACTTGATGTGGATGAGCAGCGACGCCGTGTAAATGAACTCGGCGGCGACATCCACATCGAAGCCCTTCATGGTCTCGACGTAGGTCAGATATTGCGCTGTGATCCTGGCGATCGGGATGTCGTAGATGTCGATGTCCTGCTTGCGAATGAGATCGAGCAACAGATCGAGTGGCCCGTCGTACACCTGCCCCACACTGACGGAGAACGACGACTGGTCGTCCCTGCGCGACGGCGGCGACGCGCCGTTTGCTCCGGCATTTGGAATTGCGCCGTTGGCTGGTGCCGCGGGTTGCGGTGTGTCAGGCATTAGTCAATCAATACTATGTTGGGCGTGAAGAGCGCCACTACGAATTGTCATTCCGAGCGAAGCGAGGAATCTGCTTTCCCTCCCCTGGGGTCAAACAGCAGATTCCTCGCTTCGCTCGGATGACAATCTTTGAGACGGCCGATATCGGCACTCGTCTGGATTAACCGAGACCTTAACAGACCCCCAAGCCTCAGTGTCCTTCGTGGTGAACTACGACTGTCCAGCGCTCTGCGCCGGCGGTTCGTAATCCCACGACAGGTTAGCTGCGCTGCGAGCTTCCTGCATGGTTGCTTCGGCGACCCCACGCGCTTTCTTCGATCCCTCTTCGAGAATATCCCACGCCAGCTTCGGATCGGCCTCATATTTTCTGCGCCGCTCCTGCATTGGACCGAGGACTTCCCAGAGACTATCCGCCGCCCATCCTTTGCACTCGATGCAGCCGATGCCCGCCGTGCGGCAGCCCTCGTAAACCTTCGCCATCGTGTCCTGCGAGCTGAAAATCTTGTGCAGGTCGCCCACTGGACATTTGTCGGGCTCGCCCGGGTCCTTGCGGCGAATGCGTGCCGGGTCGGTCACCATCGTTTTCAGCTTCTGCCGCATGGAATCCTCCGGCTCGCTCATCATGATGGTGTTGCCGTACGACTTCGACATCTTGCGGCCATCGGTGCCGGGTAGCTTTGCCGCCGGCGTCAGCAGAGGCTGCGGCTCTGGGAAGACAAATGTCTTGCCGTACTTCGGATTCGGTTGCTCGATCAGGAATGTGTAAGGCTCATTCGTTGGCTTGTTGTGATCGAGCAGCCACTTCCGCTGTTCCGGAGTGAACCGGGTCGGCACAACGTAGTCATTGACCGTGTTTCCCAACGGGTAGAACTGATTAAATCGCCGCGCTACCTCGCGCGTCAGCTCCACATGCGGCACCTGGTCTTCGCCTACGGGTACGAAGTTCGCCTGGTAGATGAGAATGTCGGCCGACTGCAGCAGCGGATAGCCGAGGAAGCCGTAGGTCCCGAGGTCTTTGTCCTTGATGTTCTCGCGCTGCTCTTTGTAAGTCGGTACGCGTTCCAGCCAGCCCAGCGGCGTGATCAGGCTGAACAGCAAATGCAGTTCGGCGTGCTGCGGCACATGCGACTGGATGAACATCGTGCTGCGCTCTGGATCGAGGCCGGCGGCGAGGTAGTCAAGGATCACTTCCAGCGAATTCTGCTTCACCATGCGCGTGTCGGCGTAGTCGGTAGTTAGCGCATGCCAATCGGCGATGAAGAAGAAGCAATCGTACTCGTTCTGCAGGTTCACCCAGTTGCGCAGAGCGCCAACGTAATTACCGAGGTGAAGTTTGCCCGTGGGACGCATGCCGCTCAGCACGCGGCCCTTCTTGGTGTGACTCGTATCGGTCATCGAAATCCCAGGAATAAAGCCAATAGCGCTCGGAAAAAGATGTCAAACGGAATACTCAGGATACCAACCAGGTTGAAACCGATCATCGGCAAGACAAAAACCACAAGCATCAGAGCGATGTAGCCGAACTGATCGAATTTCTGCAGGGCTTGGTAGGAGAGAAAGTGTCGAACTACCTGGCTGGCATCGAGCGGGGGCAGCGGTATCAGGTTGAAGACCGCCAGCAATATGTTGATCTGGATCGCTCGCTCGAACAGGTCGAGCAGCGGCTGACCAACCACGTTCGCGCCAATAGCCGGGATTGCACCAGAGGCGGCGCCACGGTAAATGAAAGCAATGGCCACTACGGCGAGAAATGCGGTTACCAGATTAGCGACCGGACCTGCAATAGCGCAGAAAATATCGTCGCGGACGACGTTTTTGAAGTTGCGGCTGTCGACCGGAACCGGCTTGCCCCAGCCGAACGTTCCCCGGTTGAAGAAGATCAGGACCAACGGCACCAGGATTGTGCCAACCGGGTCGATGTGGGTGGCGGGATTCAAAGAGATCCGCCCCATCATCTTGCCCGTTGAATCACCCAGCCGATTAGCCATCCAGGCGCGTGCCGATTCGCGTACACAGATCGCGAATAACAGCACGATGATCTGGAAAAAAATGTCGACCGGATCGAGGTTCTGAAACATTGTGTTTTGCCTTCGATACTAACACGGCAAAAACACACGACTTCCGCTCAAGAAATATCACCTGTTGGCTGCGCTGCCGGACCAAGAGATGGCGCGCCAACTCATGCTGCCCGTCCGTCTTCGTCGTTCATAATGCGGTCAAATTCCGTTGTCAACGCGTGCTCCACTGCCTCGGAGTGGCGCTCTCCGCGGGCGACGCGGCTGACGTAGGAACGATCCACTTGCAATTGGCGGGCAATGCGGCTGTAGAGGCCGCACAGGGATTGCACATATCGGTTGACTAACGAAATTTTGTCTTTCTGGTCTTCCACGTCAGTTCATCCGTTTCTAGGGAGTCAAAGGCTCTGATGCGGTGACAGAAATCGATGGTTGTTTTGACCGCGAAGTGCAACTTCGGTTCCGTGCAGAAAAGAGCCCACTTTTTCCAGCGATTGGCAGCGTCGGTGCCAACCCTCTCGAGCGCCGTATGCATCCTAGAAATCACAAGGGGCGGCCAGTGTACCCCTGCGAAGGTTGTCTCGGGCCGTGCAGGATCGGACCACAAGCACGGTTTAACTTCAGACTTGTTAGCTTTCAAGAGGAATCCGGGCTTCAGCGACTAGTGATTGCGGGGCGCACCGCGCCAGGCATACCTGCAGCCATAGGGCGACGGACCAAGGGAGCGATCAACGTATGGCCCCGCTGGTAGATCGAACCGAGTTTCGCGGAGTATTGAAGGAATTGATCAAGTGTCTGCGGCAAAACCTCGATAAGCCTGGCATAACTGCTCTGTCGCCGGAGCAAATCATGTTCTGGCTGCAAACGGTAACCATGGACGACATCAAGGTAGTGATCGGGGAACTCGAAGCCGAGAGCGCTTGATGGCCGATTCACAACACCAGTAGCCGAACCATAGAGGGCTCCGTCAACCTTGGCACCGGCGCGCGGAGATATCTCGATCATTTAGATTTAGCATGAGGTCCTCCGAAGATCGCGAGCGTCACGCCTACAAGCCGGGAGACGCTGTCCCAACCTCCGGCATTTACACGGCGGTGCATCAACAGCATCGCGCGGCACATGAAGTCGTCGCCATTCAAGGCGAAGAATTTCCGGTCTGCCGCCAGTGCAGGACCGCCGTCCGCTTCTACATCACTCGCCTGCTGCCGCACATGACCCACGATTTCGACTTCGCCGGACCGCACCCCCGCTCGTTGAAGCGGAAAGCCAAAGCGGCGGGCGAAGGCTAGAAGTTACGCAGCTTTCGCGAGAACGCCTAACTCACTCAAGCGAAACCCGCGCTGGGGGCACCCAGCAGATCACGCCGCGAATCACTCCACGCAGGGTAGGGAGCGTAACCCTTCAAAATTGTCAGCCTGAGCGGAGCCGCTTCGTTTGCGGCGGAGTCGAAGGACCTCTACAGCGATATGAATCTTTCGGGCATAGGGGTCCTTCGACTGCGCGTCCGCCGCTCCGCAAATACGGCGGAGCGAAAAACCGCTGCGGACGCTCCGCTCAGGATGACAATTCGAGAAGACGGAAGAAAGCGGCAAGAGCGAAAAGCTAAGGCGAAACACCAAAAGCGAAGAGCGCGTGGTAGAGAGCGAATGTCGAAGAACGAGAAGCCAACAGCCAAAAGCCAAAAGCGAAGCGCGCCCAGCTACTAACGAATTTCCACCAACTCCACCGTGTGCTTGAGCTGGCCGCAGGCTGCGTAGATGTCGCGACCGCGCGGACGGCGGACAAACGCTGGGATTCCCGATGACGCGAGTGTGTTCTGAAAGGCCAGAACGCGTTCTTCCGAGGGCGTCTCAAAAGGAATATCCGGCCCGGCATTCAACGCGATGAGATTAACTTTCGCCCGCAGTCCACGGATCAGGTCGACGACCTCACGCGCGTGGCGCACATCGTCATTCACGCCGCCGAGCAGAACGTACTCGAAGGTCAGCCGCTCGCGGTTTCGCAAAGGGAATTCGCGCAGAGCAGCCATCAGCTTCTCAATCGTCCACTTCTTCGTGATCGGCATGACCGCGGTGCGCGCGGCTTCATTCGACGCGTTCAGTGAGATGGCCAACTTGGGCCGCACCGGCTCGGCGCCGAAGTCGATAATCCGCGGCACGATGCCCGAGGTCGAGACCGTCATGCGCGATTCAGGAATGCCGACGCCTTCGACCAGCAATCGCACCGCCTGCATGAAGTTGTCGTAGTTGAGGAACGGCTCGCCTTGTCCCATGAAGACCAGATTCAGGCGGTCGCGCTGCACGTCGACTTTCTGATCGTTGAGGATGAGCAGGATCTGACCGACGATTTCGCCGGCAGTGAGATTGCGCTTCAGGCCAAGCAGGGCAGTCATGCAGAAAGCGCAATCGACGGCGCAGCCCACTTGGCTCGACACGCAGATGGTCGCCCGCCGCCAGGCCCTGGCATCTTCCAGTTCTTCATCGCCGCTCTGCGAACCGTCGCCGGCCTCGCCGCCATCGCCCTCGGGCATCCAGACCGTCTCGACGCTCTGGCCGTCGCCGAAGGCAAGTAGGTAGCGCACCGTGCCGTCCAGAGACACAAACTTCTTTTCGATTTGCGGTTGGCCGACCGCGTAACCCTCATCAACCAGCCTCCGGCGGAAGCCCAGTGATAACGGAGTAAATTGCTCCAGGCTTTGCCACCTTTGCCGGTAAAGGCCGTCAAATAGTTGTCGGGCTCGATAGGGAGCTTCGCCCAGTTCGTCCATAAGGGACGTAAGCTGCTGAATCGTAAGGCCTAAAAGTTCGGTATGTTGCGGTTGGCTCATGCATCCAATATGCTGAGTTAGATTCCCTGTCACCCGACATCGCTTCGGGGTTTTCGTTGACAAGTTTAAAGGGCGTCCTGCCGTCTGGATTTCCTGACTGCAGGTTACGCAAACCGCGTCAGGTCACACAATGTTTCCGACTTGTGCGACGCCTGTCCTGTCGCTCGGAGCATTCATCATGGTAGAAGAACTGCGCAACATTCAGCGAGCCGTCTTTTCGAATGGCCTCACCGTGCTCACCGAGAAGATGGACCACATTCGGTCTGTGTCCATGGGCATCTGGGTGAAGTCCGGCTCGCGTCACGAAGATCCCCGGGTCAACGGCATCTCGCATTTTGTCGAGCACATGGTCTTCAAGGGAACGAGCAATCGCTCGGCCGAAGACATCGCCCGGCAGGTCGACTCCATCGGCGGCAACATGGACGCCTTCACCGGCAAGGAAACCATCTGCTTCAACATTAAAGTTCTGGATGAGCATTTGCCGATAGCTGTCGATGTACTCAGCGACATGGTCCTGCATCCCGTTTTCGACGGCAAGGAGATTTTGCGCGAGCGCGGCGTCATCCTGGAAGAGATCAAAATGGACGAGGACAATCCCGACTACCTGGTCCACGAGATCTTTACCCAGAACTTCTTTAAGGGACATCCGCTGGGCAAGCCGATCCTGGGAACGAAAGAGACGGTTCGCCGCTTCGATCAGCCGGCGATTCTCGATTATTACGGTGGAAAGTTCGCGCCGGGGAACATGATCATTTCGGCGGCCGGAAACCTCGACCATCACGAGGTTGTCGAGTTGCTGCGCGAACGATTTGAACAGCTGCCATCGGGAACCAACGGTTGGCAGGACACGCCGCCGAAGACGAACTCGCGCATCACCCTGCGCAACAAGAAGTCGCTGGAGCAGGTGCAGATTTGCGTTGGCGTACCGTCGTATTCCATCAGTCACGACCGCCGTTATGTGATGTATGTGCTAAATACGCTGCTGGGCGGCGGCATGAGCTCGCGGCTGTTTCAGAATATCCGCGAGAAGCAGGGGCTGGTCTATTCCATCTTCTCGGAGTTGAATCCGTTCCGCGACGCCGGCATGTTGTCGGTCTACGCGGGAACGTCGCGTGAATCGGCGTCGAAGGTGGTGCGGGCGATCGTCAACGAGTTTCGCCAGCTGAAAGAAGTCCCGATCTCCGAAGAGGAATTGAAGCGCGCCAAGGACCAGCTGAAGGGAAGCCTGATGCTGAGCCTGGAATCCAGCACGGCTCGTATGTCCAACCTGGCTCGGCAGGAGATGTATTACGACCACTTCATCAGCATGGACGAGATCATCAACCGCATCCAGGCGGTAAACGTCGAGGACCTGCTGCGGTCGGCGAACGAGTTATTCCGTCCGGAGTTGATTGCGGTAACCATCCTAGGCAATCTCAACGGGCTGAAGGTAACGCGGGATTCGTTGGCGTGTTGAGCATTGACGCTATTCGGCTTTCGCTCTTCGCTTTTCGCCACAGGGGCCGCTTGTAGGATGAATCCGGAGTCGATGCAGCACACGATCCTTCCCAATGGGGAGCACACGATCCTTCGCAACGAATTGTCATCCTGAGCGCAGTGTCCGCGCCTTTGCATTTCCGCCGCATCTTTTGCGGCGGGCGGACGCGGAGTCGAAGGACCTGCGGTTCGTTCGAGTTGGAATGGCTCAGCGCTAGTGGTAAGGGTCGGGGGCTTTTATGTGACCTGTGGCTAACCGCAGGTCCTTCGACTGCGTTCGTCAGCTAGGCCTCCTCACTCCGCTCAGGATGACAATTCCATGGGGAGGATGGTCTGCTGCGGGAAGGATGACAATTCCTGTGGGAATGCTCTGCTGCGGGGGATGGTGTGTGGCATGGAGGTCTCTGGTAAAAAGCGAAAAGCGGATGGCGAGGAGCGAACAGCGAATAGCGGCTTTCCGGCGACCTTTTCCGGCCACACACGTCCAATCTTTGACATCGGGTTGGGACTGAAGAATAATTCTGCTTGTCAGCCGTGCTTACCGCAGTCGTCCGTTGTTCTCGCACTCATGCCCAGATTACCGGCCCTGCGGAAGGCTAGGGAGCGAACTATTGCCAGGCCGACGAGAAGAAGAGAGGTTGTTATGATGCGCAGACGTAATCGAGAACGGGGATTCACCCTGATCGAACTGCTGATTGTAGTTACGATCATTCTGATTATTGCCGCATTCACGATTCCTAAGCTGACCAAGTCCACCATTCCGGCGCACGAGGCGTCGGCCATCGCCAGCATCAAGGCGATCAATGAAGCGGAGATGATCTACGCCAGCAGCCATCCCGACGTAGGCTTTACCACGGATATGGCGATGCTGGGCGGTACGGCGCAGGGCGGTGGCGAGCAGACCATCGACAATAACCTGGCCAGCGGCCGCAAGAGTGGTTACACCTTTACTTATACGGCTGGCGAGAAGGTCAACGGGGCGGTTCGCTCCTACACCATCACGGCTGTGCCGGACCAGGTCGGAACTACCGGCGACCGCCGCTTCTTCTCGGATGAGTCGGGCGACATTCACTACAACGGCTCGGGACCGGCCGACTCCAGCAGCCCGGTCATCAGCAACTGAGCCTTTCCGGCGGACGGTTGCGACCAACGCGGATTACAAAGAGCGCTCCTAACACTACCCGGGGCGCTCTTTTCTTTATGCGCCTTTCATCGACACTCGCGATTACTGTACTGCTCGCATTTGGCGCCGCCACACTTGCGGCGCAGACCGATGTCCACGCTCTGGCCGATAAGGTTGACCAACGATACGACCACCTGCACACCTTGCAGGCCGATTTCACGGAAACCTACACCGGCGCCGGCATGACTCGCACCGAGAGCGGCACGCTGCTGCTGAAGAAACCCGGACAGATGCGCTGGAACTACGATCAACCGCACGCCAAGCTGTTCGTTACCGATGGCCATACGGCGTGGTTCTACGTGCCGGGCGAAAAGCAGGCGCGCCGTACGTCGATCAAGCAGCTCGATGACCTGCGCTCGCCACTGCGGTATCTGCTGGGAAAGACGAAACTGGAGAAGGAACTCGAAGGGCTGTCGCTCGCGCCAGATCAAAAGCCGATGAATGCCGGCGACGTAGTGTTGCGCGGCGTGCCCAAGGGCATGCACGATCGGGTGGAA
The DNA here is from genome assembly GCA_035482295.1 of Verrucomicrobiia bacterium. Classification (GTDB taxonomy): domain Bacteria; phylum Acidobacteriota; class Terriglobia; order Terriglobales; family Acidobacteriaceae; genus Bog-257. The sequence goes on along the minus strand of DATHQX010000108.1, from coordinate 25,439 downwards.
GAGACGCTGCTGGAGATCGCGCCGGATGGCCTGATCACGCGCATCGTGGTGGAAGAATTGGACGGGTCAATGACCGAATTCCGCTTTCATCAGCAGAAGGAGAACGTCCAACTAGCAGACCAGGAGTTCCATTTTTTGCCGCCGCCCGGAGTAGAGATCGTGGCGGGCACAGAGATGATGGAATAGCGGGTGCCCCAGGTCTCGCGATTTTCGAGACGTGGGCGTGAAGAAAGAACCTGAGTGCCCCGGGCACAACAGAGGTCCGGGCCCCAAGTCTCGAACCCCGCGAGAACTGGGGCAGCCGACAGGCGAATGTTAAACTACTAGTTAACACCCCATAGAGAATGGCTGAATACACGATCAAAATGGCCGACGAGCGAGGGCGCGTCCTCGAGCAGATCGAGAATGGCGCCTCGGAAGCGGAGATTCGCGACCGCTTCTCGCAGCAAGGCTATTACGTCTATTCCATCAAGTCGAAAGGGTTGCTCTCCGGTGAGGTGGCGCTGCCGCGCCGCCGCAAGGTCAAGCAAGAGCAGTTCGTTATTTTCAATCAGCAATTCGTGACGCTGATTCACGCCGGGTTGCCGATCATTCAATCGCTCGAGTTGCTGATCAAGCGCCAGCGCAACGTATTTTTTCGCTCCGTGCTGCAAAGCGTGCGCGACCGGGTGCGAGGCGGCGAACTCCTGTCGGAGGCTTTCGAGGCGCAGAAGGTTTTCCCTAAGGTTTACACCACGACGCTGCTGGCAGGCGAGAAGTCCGGCAACCTGGAAGAGGTGCTGGGCCGCTACATCGCGTTTCAGCGCCTGGCGGTCAGCTTCCGAAAAAAACTTATCTCGTCGCTGGTATATCCCACGCTACTGATCGCGGTACTGATCGTGATGATGACCTTCCTCATCACCTTCGTCGTGCCGCAGTTTGCGAACCTATATCACACGCTGGGAGCGGCGCTGCCTCCGATGACCTCGCTCATGCTGGACATCGGTGTCAACGCGAAGCATTACTTTTTGTACGGGCTGGTTGTGTTCGCTGTGGTGTGTTTTTTCCTCTGGCGGTGGATGAAAAGCGAGAGTGGCTCGACGCAGATGGACCGCTTCAAGCTCAAGATCCCGATGCTCGGCGATATCTGGCTGAAGTACCAGGTAGCCGTCTTTGCACGTATGTTGTCGACGCTGTTGTCAGGCGGATTGTCGCTGGTGCCGTCGCTGGAAACCGCGGGCGAATCGATGCAGAGCCGGCTGATGTCCCAGGGAATTATCGCCTCCACACGCGGTGTACGCGAGGGCCAGGGACTGGCGAAGAGCCTGGAAGAGACGAAGGTTTTTCCGCAGATGTCGGTGGAGATGATCGAGGTCGGCGAATCGACGGGCGCACTGCCGGCAATGCTGAATTCGATTTCAGAGTTCTACGAGGAAGACGTGCAGAACGCGCTGGCCACGGCGATGGCGTTGATCGAGCCGATCATCCTGATCGTGATGGGCGTGGTGGTGGCGTTCGTGCTGATCTCGTTGTACCTGCCGATCTTCAGCCTGGGCGCGGGGGGAATTAAGTAAGGCAGGGATCAGGGGTCAGGGCTAGTTTGCGGGTGCCCCAGGTTTCGCGATTTTCGAAACCTGGGTGACGAGCCAGAATCTGGTGTTCAGTTGGTAGGACCCAGGTCTCGAATCGAGCGAGACCTGGGGCACCCGGTTAGGGCCAATAGCGAAAGGCAAAGAGCGGTGTTTTCATGGCAGAGCCTAAAGCAATTTTCGTAGGCGGCAATGGTGGCCTGGCCACAGCCGACGAGGTCCAGAACGGCAAGGACCTGGCGCGGCGCTATCGCTGCGAGTTCATCGACCTGAAGAACTTTCACATCCAGCACGACCTATTCCGCAAGGTTCCGGTCGATCTGATGTTCCGCTACAACTTCGTGCCGCTGGAGGACAAGCCCGATGGCCGCCTGTTGATCGCCATGGCCGATCCCAGCCAGCTGATGATGATCGACGAGATCGGACTGCTGCTGGGCCGCCGCATCTCGACCAAGGTCGCCACACTCACCCAGATCAACGACATTCTGAAGAAGACCGAGCAGTCGCAGCGCGTGCTGGAAGAAGCCAGCGAAGGCTTTGCGCTCGACGTCATCGCCGAGGATGAGAACTCCGACGAGACCATCTCGATCGAGAAGCTGACGGCCGAAGCCGATATCAGCCCGATCATCCGCCTGGTCGATACCACGATCTTTACCGCGTTGCAGCGGCGCTGCTCCGATATTCACATCGAGACGCGCGACGACTCCGTCGTCATCAAGTACCGCATCGACGGCGTGCTGCAACAGGCCATGCAGCCCATCGCCAAAGAGCATCACTCGACTATCATTTCGCGTATCAAGGTCATGAGCGAGCTGGACATCTCCGAGCGCCGCGTTCCACAGGACGGCCGCTTCCGTGTGCGCTTCAATAGCCGCTCCATCGATTTCCGCGTGTCCATCATGCCGTCGATTCACGGCGAAGACGCCGTGCTCCGCGTGCTCGACAAAGAATCGATGAGCGAGAAGTTCCACAAGCTGACGCTCGACGTTGTTGGTTTCAGCGATGAGGACCTGCGCAAGTTCCGCCGCTATATCAAGGAGCCGTACGGGATGGTGCTGGTTACCGGCCCAACTGGTTCCGGTAAGACGACGACCCTCTACGCCGCGCTGAATGAGATCAAGACCGACGAAGACAAGCTGATCACGATTGAGGATCCGGTCGAGTATCAGATTCGCGGCATTACGCAGATTCCGGTGAATGAGAAGAAAGGTTTGACCTTCGCTCGCGGACTGCGCTCGATTCTGCGTCACGATCCCGACAAGATCATGGTGGGCGAGATCCGCGACACCGAGACGGCGCAGATCGCCATCAACTCGGCGCTGACCGGACACCTGGTGTTCACCACCGTCCACGCCAATAACGTCGTCGACGTGCTGGGCCGCTTCCTGAACATGGGCGTCGAGGCCTACAACTTTGTTTCCGCTTTGAACTGCATTCTGGCTCAGCGCCTGGTGCGACTGATTTGTGAATTTTGTAAGAAAGAAGTGCGCTACTCCGCCGATGAGCTGGAGGCCAGCGGCCTGGATCCAAAAGAATGGGCAACGATCCCGCTCTACGAGGGTGAGGGCTGCATCGAGTGTGCCGGCACCGGCTTCCGCGGGCGAACCGCGATTCACGAGTTGCTGGAGCTGACCGACAATGTGCGCGAGATGATTCTGGCGAAGAAGCCCAGCAGCGAGATCCGCCGCGCCGCCAAGGACGAGGGCATGCATTTCCTTCGCGAGTCGGCAATTGATAGAGTGAAGCGTGGCCTGACGACGCTGAAAGAAATTAACAAGGTCACGTTTATTGAGACGACGAGGTAGGGCAGCGCTTGGCAGTTAGCACCTAGCATTTTGTAATTGCGGCTGGCAATGGGCCATCAGCCGTGAGTCGTGAGCTAAGACAAAGCCGACTAGATTTCCCCGATGGGCTGGTGCACAGGTCGAGCATCAAGACGCTGAGCCAATAACCGAGTACGTGACGGAAGCCCGAAGGGCGAAAACCTGTTTTAGCCGTGGGCGTGAGCCCGCGGTGAGCGTCGATAAAGAAGAGAGAGCCGCGGAGCGGCGGCACAGAAGGAATAGGGACTGTCAGCTTGGCATTTGGCCGAGAGCTGACAGCCGAGAACTAATGGCAGAAACCCACATCTCGCGTCCCCGTGTAGCCTGCGAGATCACTGCTGATCGCGTGGTCGCGGCGCGCATGGCCGAGGGCGGCGGCAACCTGGAAGCGGCAACCGCGGCAACTTTGCCCGCGGGTCTGCTGACCCCCGGATTGCAGCAGGCCAACGTTAGCGATCGCGCGGCACTGGTTCCGGCGCTTCGCGAGATACTGACCTCGGTTGCCGGGCGCTCGCGCGACGTCTGCCTGGTGGTTCCCGATTCCACTACACGCGTCATGCTTCTGGACTTCGAAACGCTGCCGGAAAAACAGATCGACGCCGATGCCGTCGTGCGCTTCCGTTTGAAGAAGTCGTTGCCATTCGACATCGATCAGTCGGCGGTGTCGTTTGACCGGCAGGGCAGCGGAGATCAGATTCGAGTGATCGCCGCGGTAACGCCGCGCAATGTGCTCGAAGAGTACGAGTCGCTAGTGCGCGACGCCGGATACAACCCGGGCACGGTTATGCCGTCGATGCTAGCTTCGCTGGGATTAGTCGACGCTTCGCGTCCTACGATGGTGATCAAGGTAGAGCAGGGAACGACGACCTTTGCGATTGTCGATCAGGACCAGCTGCTGCTGTATCGCTCGCTGGACAATGGCGGCAAGTCGGTGACCGGCGAGTCCGTGGTTGATGACGTAAATACCTCACTGGTCTACTTCGAAGATCGCTATGGCGTCACCGTGGAGCGCGTGTTGGTGACTGGTGTGCAGTCAGTGCAGGATTTGCAGGAGGCGCTGAGCGCCAGCGGCAACATTCGTGTCGAGGAACTGGTCTCCAGTTCAACGGCGAGTGCCGGTGGCAGCGGCAACGTCAGCAAATCTGTCCTGGCGGGAGTGGTGGGGGCTCTGGTTTCGTAATGCGTGTCAGAATCAATCTCGCCAGTCAGCCGTACGAGGTCGCGCGGGGGTACCAGCGGCGTATGACCCTGATCATCGCTGCCCTAGGCGCGCTGGCTGTGGTGCTGGGTGGCTACATCCTGTATAACCGGGCGCACACGCGCAGCATCAACCGGCAGATCGCCAGCGTGCAGCAGCAGATGGATGCGCTCGATCACGAAGAGACGCAGGCGCGCGCCATCCTGAACAAGCCGGCAAACCGCGTCATCGCCGATCAGTCCGATTTCCTGAACGACCTGTTCGCGCGCAAGTCGCTGTCGTGGACGCGCATCTTTACCGAGCTGGAAAAGATCGTTCCCGCCGATTTGCACGTCGTCTCCATGAAGCCGGAGTACACCAAGACCAACGACCTGGTGGTGCACATCGTGGTGGCCTCCGATGCGCGCGATCGCGCCGTGGAGATGGTGCGCCACATGGAGAAGTCCAACCACTTCCGAGGGGCGCAGATTGTAGCCGAGACCGTGGTGACCAATACCAGCGCGCAGACCGCGGGTCCGGCGGCGAACATCCAGTTTGATATTGCTGCGGTTTACGTGCCAACAGGAGCGGACAACGATCAGGCCGATGCCGGCGACAACAATGCGCCAGCGGCGACGGGCGCAGCTTCACCAGCGCCAAGTCCCGCAAAGGTAAGCGCTCTGCCGCAGAAAGCCGATACGATGGCGCCCCAACGGAATGCGCCGGCTCCACGTCCGATGCAGGCAGCAAACTTGAGGGGGCACTGATGGCCAGCATTCGTGAGACGCGAAAGAAGTTGATGCCGGCCGTGATTGCCCTGGCTGTGCTCGATGTGGCGTGTCTGGTGTATCTGTTCTCGCCGGCGGGACGCACGAGGTCGGCGCGGCAGAAAGAGTATCAGCAGATGCATCAGCAGCTGCTGGCAAAGCAGCAGGAGGTTCTGCCCACCCGCGGCATGGACCAGAAGCTGGTACAGGCGTCGAAGGACATCGGCGACTTTTACGACCATCGCTTCCCGGCGGAGTATTCGGCCGTGGCCGAAGAGTTGGGCAAAGTGGCTACCGATACCGGCGTCCACCTGAGCGGCGTGAAGTATGACGAGAAGGATGCGCCTATCGAGGGCCTGCACAAGCTGCTGATGGAGGTTTCGCTGTCGGGCGATTATCTGCAGGAAGTGAAGTTCATCAACGCGCTGGAGCGCGACAAGATGTTCTTCCTCGTCGACGGAATCACCCTGGGTGAGCAGCAGGGCAATGTGCGCCTGCAGTTGAAGCTGGAAACGTATTTGCGGTCAGGAGCGGCGGCGTCGTGAAGCTGGGAACGGAAAATAAGAAGAAGACGCTCATCGCCGGGGCTCTGGCGGTGGTAGCCATCTTCCTGCTGATTCATGCGTTCTCCGGCGGCGGTGACGATAGCAGCGGAACGTCAGCGCCGACAACGGCTCCGGCTTCGAGCTCCGCTAAGAACGCCAAGAAGAAACCAGCGCGCACGCTGCTGGCACACTCGCTCGATCCCACATTGCGTTTTGACCTGCTGAAGTCGAGCGAGGATGTGACCTACAAGGGCAACGGGCGAAACATTTTCAGTTCGCAGGCTGCTCCGCCACCGCAGGATATTCCGCAGGTGGTGACGGCCCCCATGACGCCGGACACGCCCCCGCCGCCTCCACCTCCTCCGCCGAGTGGGCTGAAGTTCTATGGTTATGCCGGCCCGAAGAGCGGCGCCAAGAAGGTATTTCTGATCAAGGGTGAGGACATCTTCCTGGCCAAGGAAGGCGACGTGGTCGATCGCCGGTACAAGATTGTGCACGTGGGTACGACATCGGTGGAAGTGCAGGACGTGCTGACCAACCACACGGAGACGATTCCGCTCGGCGCCGGATAAAACGCGGCCGCCTTCTGACGAGCCCACCCCCTCGCCAAAAGCAGGCGAGAAGGATGGGGCACCCGGGAACGAGAAGGTGGGGCGCTCAATTCTGATCCCAAGACACGGCAGTATGCAGCCCAGCTCCAATCCGCAAAGCACGACGAAATTTCAGCCGAGCTGTGCGCGCCGCCAGCGCGATGGAGGCTATCTGCTGCTGGCCATCATGCTGATGATGGCGTTGATGATCATCGCCGCAACTGTTGCTGCGCCGAAGGTTGTGCAGCAGATCAAGCGCGACCGCGAAGAAGAGATGATCCACCGTGGCGTGCAGTACGCGCGCGCGATCAAGCGCTTCTACAAGAAGAATGGACGCTATCCCGCCACGCTCGACGATCTCGACAAAGGGCAGATCAAGTATCTTCGCCAGCGCTATAAAGACCCGTTGGCCAAAGACGGCAAGTGGAAGCTGTTGAACTACGCCGATATCGCCACGCTGCTCAATACAGCTGCTCCAGGAACGCCCGCGGCGGCCATGGGCACACTGGGCGGACAGCAGGCGGGCCAGCAGGGCGCGCCGGGCTCGGTGTTTTCCAACAGCGCGTCGCCAACCCCGGGCGGCTTCTCGCAGTCGCCCTTTGGCTCGCAGCAGCAACAGCAACAACAGCAGCAGCAACAGAATCCTGGCTTCGCGAGCGGCGGATTTCCGTCGAACTCCGATCAGGGCGGCAGCTCGGAGAGCTTTCCGGGGACGACCAGCGGCAGCACGACGGGCAGCGGCGGCGGCGCCTTCGGCTCCGACAACAGCAATCAGGCAGGCAGCTCCGGTAACAACCAGTCGGGCAATACTCAGTCGGGGGGCACGACTTCCGGAGCGAACGGCAGCAATAACCAGACGCAGTTTGGCGGCGGCGCCATCGTCGGCGTGGCCAGTTTGAGCAAAGATCCGACCATCCGCATTTACAACAAGAAGAAGACCTACAACGAGTGGCAGTTCATCTACAACCCGATGATGGACGTCACCAACACGCTGATCAAAACGCCGTATCAGCCGACCACCATCGGCGGCAGCCAGATAGGCACGCCCGCCAGCCAGATGAATGGCCAGCAGCAGCCGAACAATCAGAGCCCGTTCGGCCAGCAGGGCAGCCCCTTCGGGCAGCAGAACAACAGCTTCGGCAATCAGAACGGCGTTGGAACTACCTCGCCGCAGCCGAGTTCGTCACCGTAGACGTTTGCGAAAGCCCGGGCCTCGCCAATACACTCGACTGCGGGGTTGAGGCCTTCTCCCACTCTTATGCGACTGCTGACATTTGTATATGAATCGGCGCGCCCCCACATCGGCGCGCTCTCCGACGACGGCCGTGTCGTCGATTTGAACGCGGCTCATCGCTTGTATTCGCGGGAGCGCAATGGCAAAGACGAGGTTCTCGCTGCCGATATGCGCGGACTCTTCGAAGGCGGCGATCGCTCGCTCGAGGCCGCACGCGCCGCTTTGGAATACGTCGAAGTGCAGCGGCCCGAGGTCGGCGTGGACGGGGAACCGGTGCGCTATCCGCGTGAGAAGATTCACGTGAAGGCGCCGCTCATACCCAAGAAGTTCTTTCACACCGCCGGAAATTTTCGCGAGCACCATCACGAGGCCGAGAAGGCCGGCTTCTCCCATCCCGTGCTGCCGTGGATCATGTTTTTCCAGAACGTCGATGCCATCATCGGCCCCGACGAGCCTGTGATCTTTCCCCCGCACCTCACTCAGGAGCTCGATTACGAACTGGAGCTCGCCGTAGTGCTGAAGAAGTCGGGCAAGCACTTCACCGCCGAGCAGGCCGAGCCCTACATCGGCGGCTACCTGATCTTCAACGACATCACCGCCCGTGACATCCAGCGCAACGAGATGAAGTCGGGCGTCTTCAGCTTCTGCAAAGGTATCGACTCCTTCTGCCCGCTGGGGCCGTACATCGTTACCGCCGACGAGATCAAAGATCCGCATAATCTGGCGATGGAGCTGCGCGTGAATGGCGAGTCACGCCAGGTCTCGCACAGCAGCAAAATGTCGGTGACGATTCCGGAGATCCTCGCGCACTATTCCGCGATGGGCTACAGCGCCGGCGATGTCGTATCTACCGGAACGGTGTCGGGCGTGGCGGCCTTCAGCGCCGATCCGAAGGCATGGTTTCTCAAGCCGGGCGACGTAATGGAATGCGAAATCGAGCAGATTGGTGTGCTGCGCAACCCGGTGATCTCGTGGGAAGAAGCATATGGGGAAAAAGCGCCAGCTTCTTCTCAGCCGCAAGAGGCAGCGCGATGAGTAATCTTGCGGGCAAAGTCTGGACCAGCGAGTTGAACGCGCGTCCTGACGTGCGCCCGAACTTCGATCGCTCTCGCACCATTCGCTTCTACGACACCACGTTGCGCGATGGCGAGCAGACCGTGGGCGTCATCTTCTCGCCGCAACAGAAGCTGGAGATCGCAAAGAAGCTTGACGAGCTCGGCGTCGGGCGCATCGAGGCGGGATTCCCCAAAGTCTCTGCCGAGGACGGCGAGGCAATCTCGCTCATCCTCAAAGCCGGCTTGAAGCACTCCGAAGTCTGGGGATTCGCGCGTGCCACGCGCGGCGATGTCGAAGAGCTGGTTCGGTTAGGTTTGCAGGCTGCTGTGATCGAGACGCCGACGAGCGAGATCAAGCTGAAGGCCTACGGTATTTCGCGAGAAGATGCTGTGCGGCGCGTTGTCGACGCTGTCGGCTATGCCAGCCAGAACGGAATCCGCGTGGCGTTCTTCGGTGTTGACGGCAGCCGCGCCGATCTGGATTTTCTGCGCCAAATTTATTCGTCGGCCATTGAGGCCGGCGCGCAGGAGATTGTTCTGGTCGACACCATCGGCGTGTGCACGCCGGAAGCGGCCGAGTTCCTGGTGCGCTGGGCGCGCCAATGGGCGGGCAAAGACATACCGATTCATTGGCACGGGCATAACGACTTTGGGCTCGGGACGGCGATCGCCATCGCGGCTGTGCGCGGCGGCGCCGATTGGGTGCAGGGCACCATCAACGGGATGGGTGAGCGCGCCGGCAATGCCGATATCGCCGAAGTCGCCCTGGCCTTGCAGTGCCTTTACGACGTGCCCGTGGAGCTGAAGCTGGAGCGTATCCGCGAGGTCTCGGAGTTCGTGCGTCAAGCAGGCAATTACGAGCTGGAGGGCTGGAAGCCGCTGATTGGCGACAATCTCTTCCTGCGCGAGAGCGGCGCGGTGGCCAGCCAGTTCCACATCCCCGAGGCCATCGAACCGTACGCAGCCGAACTGGTAGGAGCCACGCGCGGCATCGTGCTGGGCAAGAAGAGCGGGCTGGACAGCGTGCGCATCAAGGCCGAACAGCTCGGCATTGAGTTGCCGGAACCATCGCGTGCGCAGGTGCTGCAGGCAGTGAAGCGGACTGCCATCGCCAACGGTGGCCTGATCACGGATGAAGAGTTTGCCGCCATCGTGCACGATGCCGTTGGCGGCTGAGCCGGCCTCATCGCGCTTCGTCCTGATCGTTCCCGACTTGAAGGAATTTTGTTCTGCGCCGATAGGTAGGGTGATGAACCCTATCTCGCCGACGACGCAGGATGGCATGGCCCCACCCCCGGACACTGAGGCAGAAGCTCAAAGTCCGGCCATTCCTGCGAGTGATCTGCACGGCTCGATTCTGCGGGCGCTCTACGAACTGTCGCCCAACGGCGTGCTGGTGGTGAGTGCAGAAGGTACCATCCTTTCCAACAACCGGAAATTTCTGGAGGTATGGCAGCTGCCTGAGCCACCGGGCAGCAATGGTGTGCTCACCGGCTCCGATGCTTCGATCCTGCAAGCAGTGCTGGACCAGGTAACCGACCCGCAAGCTTTCTTGCAGCGAGTACGGGAGCTGTACGCCGAGCCTCAGGCCGAAGATCATAGCGAAGTGGAATTGAAAGACGGCCGCACCCTGGAGCGCCATTCGTCGGTGGTGCGCGGCGCGGAGGGCAGTTATCTGGGCCGGGTGTGGTTCTTTCGCGATATTACCTACCGCAAGCAGATCGAGCAGGAGCTGCGCCGGAGTGAGGCAAAGTTTCGCGCCGTGACTGAAGCGGCTCTGGACGCCGTGATCGTGATCGATGTTCTCGGGAAGGTGCGGTACTGGAATGCGGCAGCCCAGCGCATCCTCGGATACACGGCGCAGGAGGCGAGCGGGAAAGATATTCATCAATGGCTGGCGCCGCCTCGTTTTCGCGAAGCGGCAGCCAAGGCGTGGAGCGATGTTGCAGCGTCCCAGGAACGATGCCTCAGCCGGGTGCGTGAAGTGCAAGCCGTCCGCAAAGATGGCAGCGAAATCCCCATCGAACTCTCCGTTGCCCCCATGCAACTGGGCAACGACTGGTGTGCCGTCGGTATCCTGCGTGATGTTTCCTCACGCAAGCACAACGAACAGCGAATTGCCTGGCTGGCCCACAACGACGTGCTGACCGAGCTACCCAATCGCAGCGTTTTTGTCGAGGATGTTCGGGAAGCGCTGCTGCACCGCAGCCGCACCGGAAGACCCTTCGCCGTGCTCTACGTTGACCTGGATCACTTCAAGGATGTCAACGATACCTTGGGACATTCGGCGGGCGATGCTCTCCTGCAGGGCGTGGCCGAGCGGCTGCGCATGGCCCTCCGCGCCAGCGACCGGGTCGCGCGCTTCGGCGGCGATGAGTTTGCCATCCTAACCACCGAGTTGCGCGATAAGGGCGACGCCAGCGTGCTGGCCGCCAAGCTGCTCACGGTATTGAGCCAGCCCTTCTTCATCAACGGCTATGAGGTGCACAGCAGCGCAACCATCGGCATCGCGAACTCCGATGAAACCGAAGCCGATGCCGGAGTTCTGCTGGCCCACGCCGACGTCGCGCTTTATCGTGGCAAGACCGAGGGGCGCGGGACCTTCCGCTTCTTTACCAGCGCCATGGATGAAGAGGTACGGCAGCGGGTGGCCCTGTTGCGCGAGCTGCGCGAAGCCATCGGCAAGCAGGAGTTGTTTCTGCTCTATCAGCCGCAGGTCAACATGGAAACCGGTGAGACGGTTGGACTGGAAGCGCTGGTGCGCTGGCGCCAGCAAGGCAGCCGGATCATGCCGGCCTCGCGTTTTATCGCTGCGGCCGAGAGCGGTGGCCTGATCATTGCCCTCGGCCAATTCGTTCTCTCGCAGGCGTGCCGGCAAGTCCGCAGCTGGCTCGACGCGGGTTTGAAGGTGCCGCTGGTGGCCGTCAACGTATCGCCGGCGCAGTTCAAAGCCTCGTCGGAATTTGGCGCCGAGATTGCCCGGATCCTTCACCAGACCGGTATTGCGGCCGAGATGCTGGAGATTGAACTCACCGAAAGCGCGCTGATGCAAACCTCCCGCGACAATGTGGACACGCTCCGTCACGTGCGCCAGCAGGGCGTGCGCATCGCCATCGATGACTTTGGCACCGGCTACTCCTGTCTCGACTATCTGCGGCGATTTCCAGCCTCGCGAATCAAGATCGCGCAGACGTTTGTTGCCGACCTGACACACGATGCCGGCAGCGCCGCCATTATCCGCGCCGCCGTCGGGCTGGGACGTGAACTCGGATTGGGCGTAATTGCCGAAGGTGTCGAGACCGCGGAGCAGGCTGCACTTTTACGCCAATGGGGCTGCCGCGAGGCGCAGGGATTTTATTTTGCCCGGCCCTTGACGCCGGAAGAAGTGCCCGACTTCCTGCGCCGTCCCGAATTCCCGCCCGAGCGCCAGCCTCACGTAATGCTGCAGCGCAGTTTTTCGACGCCTCTGGGAGTCGTCTGAGTCTTTCCCACATCTGTCGATCTCCCGAATTCGCACTCTTCCGCAAATCTTCTACAACAAAGCTCTTCAGTTGCCGATGGTAATTACCGAGGTAGTCAGTAGGCAGACGCGCACCAGCGGTGGGGTGGCGTTGCCGGGAGGAAGGTCACACATGAATCTACGAACGCTTCGTAATCTGCTGCGGGAGGAGTCAGGTCAGGATCTGATCGAGTACGCCTTGGTCGCGGCCATCATCGGCCTGGCGGCGGTGGCTGCCATGAGTAACCTGGCCAACAACGTCAGCAACGCCTTCAGCGCGGTGGGCAGCAAGCTGAGCAGCGCGGTCGCCTAGGCAATGAATTCGCAGACTTCGCCGAACCGGCAACACGCCTGGGTGGTTCGGCGACGCTGCCAAGGATCGTAAACTCGAGCAAGGTCGTAAGCCCAGGCGTAAACCTGGCAGCGCCGGAAGCGGCTGCGAATCTGCGGTCGCCTCCGGGGAGCGCTGCTGAGATACTCAGATGAACTCCCGTCGCTTGTTGGTCGCGCTTCTCCTGGCGCTGGTGTTGTCGGCTGTGGTCACTCTGTTTGTCGGCCGCAGACTTAACAGCCATGCTGCCCCGCACGCCAATCTCCAGCGCTATGTCGCAGCGGCGCACGCGCTCCAAGCCGGAGACGTGCTTAAGCCGGAAGACCTGGTCCTGGTCGACTGGCCGTCTTCCATCGTGTTGTCCAGCCCCTTCACCAAGGCCGGCGATCTGGCTGGACGAGCGGTGATCTATCCGGTCGCATCCTCGCAGCCAATCTTGGAGTCGTATCTGGCTGCCCCGGGATCGGGGATTGGCCTGACCACCAAGATTCCCGAAGGCATGCGCGCCATCTCGGTGAAGTCGGACGAGATTGTCGGCGTGGCCGGATTTCTGTTTCCCGGTTCGCACGTTGATGTTCTGGTGACCTTTCGAGCGGGAAGCATGCCGCTGCCGGCGACCCAGATTGTCTTGCAGGATGTCGAGGTGCTGACCATCGGGCAGAAGCTGCAGCCTGATCCGCAGGGTAAGCCGGAGACAGTGAACGTGGTCACGCTGCTGCTGACCCCTGAGGACGCGCAGAAGATGGTGCTGGCCTCCAGCCAGGGCAGCATCCAGTTCGTGCTGCGCAATGGCGGCGACCACACCCGGGTTCCCGCGACAGCGGTGCAGATTGCGCAATTGGAGGGCACGCAGCCGGCGCTTCCCAATGCGGCCGTAACGCCCCGCCGGCGTTTGCCGATGAAAGAACCGGATGTCGTCGAAACCATCTTGGGCGAGAAGCGATCGACCAAGAGTTTCGAGTAAAGCCATGGCTCCCCGTGTGTGGCAAAAAACGATTGTGATTCTGGTGGCGTTAGGACTCGGGGGTGCCGCGCTGCAGGCACAGGCTCCGGCAGCCGGCACTCCCGTTGCCGCCAGTGTTTCCGACCCAGTAACTTCGTCGGCAGCAAGCGGAAGCTCGCAGCAGCATCTGCCGCCGATGGCATTGCAGGCAGCGGACGCCGTGACGTCTCCGCCGACGGCGGACTCGGCAGACCCGTTGACGGTGCACCTTATCGTCGGCCGGGCGCTCTTCCTGAATTCCGCCGATAAGCTGCGGCGGGTGTACGTCAGCAATCCCGCGGTGCTGGATGCAATGACTGCCAGCCTGTTCGAAGTCGTCATTACCGCAAAGGCGGCGGGCAGCAGCAGCCTGGTGCTGTGGACGGCCGGCGGCCAAGCGCAGGTGTACACGGTGCTGGCCGATGTGGATGTCAGTGGTTTGCGCGAGTCGCTCGACCAGGCGCTGCCAGGAGCTCACGTCGAAGTCGCGGTGCAGCAGGGCAGGATTCATCTGACCGGCGTGGTCGACAGCGACGCGGCGTCGGAGGAAGCCGCGCGGCTGGCCGGTATATATTCGAAGGAAGTCGTCAACTCGCTGGTCGTCGATCCCCGCCATCTGCCGCAGGTCGAGTTGCAAGTGCGCATCGCCGAGATCGATCGCTCGAAGCTGACCGAGTTCGGCATCAATCTGTTCAGCCTGGGGAAAAACTCCGGCGCGATTACCACCGGCCAGTTCAGCCCGCCGAGCTATCAGACGCAGAACGGCAGCAATACGGCGATCATCAGCGACTACCTGAATCTGTTCTATTTCAACTTCGAACACGGATTGGGTACGACCATCCGCGATCTGCAAACTAAAGGTGTCCTGCAGATTCTCGCCGAGCCGAATCTGATGACCGTGCACGGCAAGACCGCGCGCTTCCTGGCCGGCGGACAATTCCCCTACCCGATCGTGCAGCCGGGCGGGGCAGGTTCGGTGCCGACGGTGACGGTACAGTTTCAGCCTTACGGGGTGAAGCTGGAGTTCACGCCCTTCGTCAACTCCGACGGAACGATTCGTCTCAAGGTTGCGCCCGAGGTTAGCGCGCTGGACTACACCAACCAGGTTGTCATCGCCGGCTATGTGTTGCCTGCGCTGTCGACCCGACGGGCCGAGACCGAAGTCGAGCTGAAAGACGGCGAGAGCTTCGGCATCTCCGGCATTCTCGACAACCGCACCACCGACAGCCTCAGCAAGGTGCCTGGTATCGCCGATGTACCGGTGTTGGGGCAGCTGTTCCGATCGAAGAATCTGAACCGCTCGACCATGGAGTTGGTAGTGATTGTCACTCCCAGAATCATCGACCCACTGCATCCGGCCGAAGCTGATGCGCCTTCGACACCGGCGATGGCGGTGCCGTTCCTGCAGCAGCAAACCTTTGACCGCAATCTGCCGAAGAAGTAACTAGCGAGGCCGATAGTGCTGTGCCACATCAGATCGGGGGGGCGGGCGTGATGAACGGAGAACTGCCGAACAGCACCGCCGGAATGTGTGCGGCAACGTTATGCCTCGATCGCGGGACCGCCGATGCGGTGAAGCAGGCGATTGCGCGCAAGAACGGCATCTTTGCCGGCGATCTCGACGACTACGCGCGCTTCAACACCGACATGCTGCTCCTGCAAAAGTTGCAACGCTCGGAGGTGCCGATCTGGGTGATCGGTTTCGATCGCGATCGCAGCGCGGCGGTTGCGGCCGCCAATGCCATTCAGCAAAGTCTGCATGGCCGCGGCAACCTCATTGCCGTGTCGGACAAATCCGATCCGACGCTGATTCTCCAGGCGGTGCGCGCCGGCTGCGGCGAATATCTCACGCTGCCGGTCGCCGTCGATCAGTTGGCCGAAGCGCTGGATCGTGTACGCACGCGTTTGAATGTACAAAAGCCTGCCTCGGCGAAGCCGCTGGGAAGGATTCTAGCCATGCTGGGAGCGCGTGGAGGCGCCGGCGCGACTACGTTGGCCGTGCATCTGGGCTGCTTCCTGGTAAAGCAATACGGCAAGAAGACGCTGATTCTCGACGAGCATCGCCGGCTGGGGCATGTGTCGCTATACCTGGGCGAGGACGAAGCAAATTATCACTTTTACGAACTGGTGCAGAACATCGCACGGCTGGACGAGAGCCTGCTGCAGGGCTTCGTGATTCATCACTCCAGCTGCCTGGACATCCTGCCGTCGCCCGATTGCTTCGACGACTCGGCCAACGTTTCGCTCGACGACATTCAGCGCGCCATTCGCTTCCTCGGCCAGAACTACGAGTTCGTGGTCATCGATTGTCCGCACGGCGTACACAACCTGAGTCTGGCGACCATCGACTGCTGCGACGAGCTCTATCTGATCGCCACTCCCGATGTGCCGGCACTGCGCGACCTGTCGCGCTGCATCGACCGGCTACTACAAAGCAACGTATCGCCCGACAAGATGAAGGTGGTCATCAATCGCTTCTCGTCCGAGGGCGCGCTCACTCTGGAGCAGATCGAGAAAGCGATTCGGCAGCCCATCGTCATCACGATTCCCAACGCCTCCGTGGACCTGATACGGGCGATGAATACTGGCAGCCCGGTGCTGCCCGAACGCAAGTCCGACTTCGCCATCCAGATGAAGAAGTGGGCGGCCAGGCTGGTTCCGGACGCCGAGCCGGAGGTGGCGGAGCCGAAGCGGAGGTTTGCGTTTTGGAACTGATTCGAGGCATAGACGCGCGAAGGAGGATCCATGGCTGAAGCTGCGCTGGCTTTTCCCGAGAGTCAACTCGCGGGCGACCTAAACCGCAGCGCCAATCCGCTGCTGGCACGCGCACAGCAGGAGGTGAAGTCGGCGGTCCACCGCGAGCTGATCAACAAGGCCGATCTGGAGAAGCTGCTTTACATGCAGGACTCGCATGCCCGTCAACAGTTGCTGGGGCTCATCCTGCAACTGGTGTCGGAACACGGTGTACCCTTCAGCGCCAGCGAGCGCACGCGCCTGGCCAACGAGGTGCTGGACGAGGTCTTCGGCTTGGGCCCCCTCGAGCCGCTGCTTCAAGATCCGAGCATCACCGACATTCTGGTGAATACCTCCGACACCGTTTACGTCGAGCGCGGCGGCGTGCTGGAAGAGACCAACGTTGTCTTCAAGGACAACCACCACCTGATGCACATCATTGAAAAGATCGTGTCGAAGGTCGGTCGCCGGGTCGATGAGTCGGCGCCGATGGTCGATGCGCGTCTGCGCGATGGTTCGCGCGTGAATGCCATCATTCCTCCGCTGGCGATCGATGGGCCCATTCTCTCGATTCGCCGCTTTGGCACTGATCCGCTGACGGCGCAGGACCTGCTGTCCTATCGCGAACTGACGCCGGTGATGATGGAGGTCCTGGAGAAGGCCGTGCAAGCGCGGCTGAACATCGTCGTCTCCGGTGGAACGGGCGCAGGCAAGACCACGTTGCTTAATGTGCTATCGGGTTTCATTTCGCCGCGCGAGCGCATTGTGACCATCGAAGACTCGGCCGAGCTGCGATTGAAGCAGAAGCATGTGGTGCGTCTGGAATGCCGTCCACCAAACGTTGAGGGCAGAGGCGGCGTGCGGCAGCGTGAGCTGCTGATCAACGCCCTGCGCATGCGGCCGGACCGCATCATCGTCGGCGAAGTGCGCGGCGAAGAAGCACTCGACATGCTGCAGGCGATGAACACCGGCCACGACGGCTCGATTACCACGGTACACGCTAACACTCCCCGGGATGCGCTGGCTCGGGTTGAGACCATGGCGCTGATGGCTAACCTGAACCTGCCGCAGCTGGCTATGCGGCAACAGATCGCCTCGGCAATTCATATCATCGTGCAGGTTTCACGCATGAGCGACGGCTCGCGCCGGGTGACGCATATCTCGGAGATCACCGGTTCCAGCGATTCGGTGGTCAGCATGCAGGACATTTTTCTCTTCCAGAAACGAGGCGTTGGGCCGCATGGCAAGGTGTTGGGGCGGTTTTACGCTACGGGTATCGTGCCCAAGTTTGCCGAGAAGCTGCAGGCGGCGGGGCTGTCGCTCGATCCCAGTCTGCTGAACTTCTCTGAGGAGGTCTAGCGCCGGCATGTCGACCGGACTGATCTTCGGTGCGGTCCTGCTGATCAGCTTTGTGGTAATCGTGCTGGTTATGCGCCCGTCGAGCTCCGAGCGCGTCATCGAGGGACGTATTGCCAAACTGAGGCAAGGGACTGATGCTCCATCGCCGGCGGTCGTGGAGGCCACGCCGATCCTCAAGCTCACGCGGCTGAGCCAAAGTGTGTGGGTGGACACAATGCTGCAGCGTTGCCGATGGGCGCACAGGATTCAGCGCATGATCGAGCAGGCCGACAGCTCGTGGAGCGCGTCGAAGGTGATAGGAGCGGGCTTTGCACTCAGCTCGACCAGCTTCCTCTTCATCTACTTTGAGCTGTCGAATGTGCTCGTCGCACTCGTAGCCGCTGCGGTTCTCGCGGTTGCGCCTTTGCTGTTCCTGCGCTATCAGAAGCAGCGGAGGCTGCAGGAGTTCAATCGTTATCTGCCAGAAGCGATCGACCTGATGAGTCGCGCTCTCCGCGCCGGACATTCGGTTACCGCGGCCATTGAAATCGTGGGCGAGGAGTGTCCCGAGCCGGTGCGGACCGAGTTCCGCGAAGTCTATCGCCAGCAGAACTTTGGTTTGCCGTTGCGCGACGCGCTGCTGCAGCTGGCGCAGCGCATGCCACTGCCGGAGCTGGGTTTCATCGTCACCGCCATCCTCCTGCAGCGCGAAACCGGCGGCAACCTGGTCGAGGTGCTGGACCGCACCACCGCCGTCATTCGCGAGCGCCTGCACATTCAGGGCGAGATACGAATTTACACCGCGCAGGGCCGCCTGACCGGATGGATTCTCTCGGCGCTGCCGATTGCGATGTTCTTCCTGCTGAGCGTGGCCAATCGCGGCTACACCCGGGTGCTGATCGAAGATCCTACCGGCCGCAAGCTGGTTTATGGCGGATTGAGCCTGATGGTCGTGGGTGCGTTGGCGATTCGCAAGATCGTGGACGTGAAGGTATGAGCGGCGTGAGCCCAGTCCTGCTCATCAGCGTGATGCTGACGGTCTTCTGCGCGCTGGCGATCGTGCCTGTTTTCGTTCTGATGCGCTCCTCGGAAGAGTCCAAGCGGCTGATGGAGGTGACGCGGGCGCCGCTGCGGTTGCGCGCCGAGGCCGAGCCGGCCGGCAATCGGGCCAGGCACATCCTGTTGCGGGTGGCGAGTTTTCTACGTAAGCGGCTGGGATTCACTCAGGACGAAAAGCTGCGCCAGAAGCTGCTGGCCGCCGGACTCCGCGAACAGTCCGCTGCGGACACCTACTTTGCTGCGCGACTGGTCGGACCGGTGCTGGCCGTGGTGGCAGGAACGTTTGTCCCGCAGAACACGCTGTTCTGGATTATCGCCTTCATGGGTGTGGCCTATCTGGCGCCGGACGCCTGGCTGCGTCATCGCGCTCAGGGCCGGCGCGAGACCATGCGGCTCGGTCTGCCGGACGCGCTCGATCTTATGGTGGTCTGCGTCGATGCCGGGCTGGGCGTCGATCAGGCGTTGCTGCGCGCCGGTCAGGAGCTGGCGCTCAGCCAGCCGGAAATCTCCGAAGAATTCCTGCAGGTGAATTTCGAGCAGCGTGCCGGCAAGCCGCGCATTGAGGCCTGGGAGAGCATGGCCGAGCGCACGGAGATCGATACCGTCCGCAGCTTCGTTCACATGCTGGCGCAGACCGACCGCTTTGGCACGCCGCTGGTGCGGGCCCTGCGCGTGTTCTCCGACGGTGTACGCCAAAAGCGGCGCCAGCAGGCTGAAGAGCTGGCAGCGAAGACCACCGTGAAGCTGATCTTTCCTCTCGTACTGTTCATCTTTCCCAGCATCTTCATCGTGATGCTGGGGCCGGCGGTGATTCTGATAACCAAGAACCTGGAAGGCATCTTCAAATAGGCCAGGTTGCGAGGGCAAAAGGAGGAGAGCAATGGATACAGTTGTCGTGATTCGCGTGGCTGCGGCGGCACTGGCCGTGGTGCTGATGGGTTTCCTGCTGCTGCGGCGCAAGAAGCACGCGTAGACATAGCTTGGCCGATCCAGTTTGGGGCCTGACAGAAAGCAGTTGTCCGCCATCGAAATGCGAACGGTGGCAGCAAAGTTCCGAAAGCGGAGACGCTCATCGAGCCGCTTGCGGAACATTTTTGTTCTTGGCTGCGACGAGAAGTGAACTACGGAGACTAGCCGGCGACGAGAACGCGCTCTTCGCTCGCGGAACGCTTGACCCGAGAGAGACCTGGAACGCTCTGTCGTTCGTTCCACAGATCTACTGCGAGCGTGACGGCCAGACTGGTTGCCGCAATCGTGATTACCAACGCCGCGAAGCCGAGCGACGTCAGCGCAAGGGGCGCCAGCAGGATCGCTGCGATACAACCGGACTTGATTATTTGCGTTCGCGTGAAGGGTCTCCGCCACAGCGGGGGAGAAAGCAACAGTATCGGCAGCAGTAGCAGGGAAACGTCGTGCAGATACGCATGATAGCTGACCAGCACGCTGACCACGACGACTAGAGAGAAGCTTGCTTCCGAGATCCGGCTACGTCGTAGCACGGACATGGTTCCGCCTAAGACCAGCAGCGATGCCATGAGGGTTACCGCGGCGAGCGCCGAAGCGGGCAGATGAGTTCGAAAGAGTTGATCAACGACGCCGCGCAGGTTAGCCATGCTTTCGGGATGCTCTCCCGCGGGACTATACGCCATGGCGCTGTATTGAAGCAGTGCCAGCGGATAGCGCAACGCAGTCTCCCATCCGACGAGTGCAGCCGAAACAACGACGAGCGCGGCGCTCGCCAGGGCGAAGCCCCGAATGGTCTTCCACTTCCGCCAGACCGTTAGTGCCAGCACGACCGGCAAGACGAACTGTGGCTTGAAGGCGGCGAGGGCGAGCCAGCATCCGGCGCGAGCCTCGAGTCCGCCGCGAAGATCGGCATACGCGGCGGCGAAAAACAGGACGAGCAAGACCGAGGGCTGTCCCTGCATTAACGAAAGGATCACGGGAAGAAAGACCAGCGGTACCAGCCAGGCGCAGATGAGATAGCAAGTTCCGCGGTCGCTGCGCCGCCTCAGTAGAAATGGGATGATGAGCAGCATGGCGACGTTCGCGACGTACCACGCGGCTTCCGCCTGCGGGTAGCAAAGGCAAGCCAGAAGAGCGAACCAAGCCAGCGAAAACGGCGCAAAGAGAAATGGCAGCGATACGAAACGGCCCGCGCCGTCGAATGTCCGCATGCCCATCTGCGCGTCGAAGCGCTGCTCGGCGTGGAGATCGTAGGCCTGCGCGCCTTCTCCGGCCAGCACCATACGTCCAGCGCGATAGAAGCAGCCAAAATCGGAATTGCGTTCCACGAAGGCCGCCGGCTTCAGGCAGATCCATAGCAGCGCGTAGCCGGCGATGGTAAATGCCAGGGCAATCCAGACCCTGCCTGTCTTCATGCAACCCTCGATAACGCCAGAGATCGAGACTTGTCTGGCACGGCACAAGAAGCCAGCGCCAGCAAAATCGTCCCTGGATAGATCCACGCTGCCAGCAGAGGCAGTTCCCACAGCTTCAGCGCCGCGCCGGGTACGAGGAGATTGAGCAGCGAAAGCCCGGCCGCGGTCGCTACTCCGGCGGACAGAGCAATCCAACTAAGGCTCCAAAGCAGCTTGTGCCACTGACTCCGAGTACGAATATGCCCCGCGTATTTCAGCAGCCAGAGCGCGGCGGGCAGAAGCAGAACTTCGTTGTAGATGAGAAACGGAAAGATCAACTGGAAGGCGGCGATCGAAAAGCTGATGGCAAACAGCAAGTCCGAATCGCAGAACCGAACTCCGACGCAAATGATCGCGCTCATCAACAGCGCGCAAGCCGGGAGGAACAGCCGACCGCCAGCCATTTCCCGCAGAATGGGAGCGCTGCCGGCATAGCGCGAGTAGGCGCGAAGGGTCTCGAGCCACGGCCCGATCCAGCCGGGCACGATAAGCTCCGAGCCCGAAAGCAGGCCTGCGACCGTCGCAAGCAGCGACAACAGGAAGCGCTTGCGCTCGTGCCATCCCGCTACCGACCAGATGCAGAGCGGCAGCAGGACAGCAATCGCCAACTGCGGTTTCGCGGTGCAAAGTCCGGCCAGGGTGCCCGCCCAAGCCAGCCGGCCCGAGATGGCCAACCAGACGACAACCGCCAGTAATCCGGCGATCAGCAACGTGGGCTGGCAAAGCTGCAGGCCGAGGATCACCGGATATACGGCGAACGTTGCCGCTGTAACGACGATCGTCGAAGGACGTGCCAATCCGAGGCTGGTCATCCACAGCCGCACCGACAGCAGCGTTGCAGCCAGACACCCGGCGAGCCCGACCAGTCTTGCTGCCGCGAAGGGCATGAGCCCCAGCGGTGCAAACAGCAACGCGAAGTACACCGGATAGGCGAATCTCTCCTGATTGGCGTGAGGGACGCCTTTGTCGCCGTAGACGCCAGTCTGAATTTCCTTTGTCACCTCGGAACGATATGGGCTGCGGCGGTGGAAGAGGATCTCCCGCGTACCCACCCACTCGGGGAGCAGCCCCAGCCGGGCGGTCGGTGCTCCCACCCCTAACGCCGCCGGCAGTATGGCGAGGCTAAAGTAGTATCCCGACGAAAGGCCGAGAAACACGGTCGTGATCAGCAGCAGCTGACCTGTACGTCGATTGCTGGCCCAAAGGTCTAGATCGGCATGGTGGTGCACCGATGCGGCTGCCGGATACGTGACTCTAGCCTGGCCATCCATCTAAGCTGAAAATCGGTCGTTGGCGGGACATGCTTGAGTGGCGATTCAAGCATTCGCAACAATTCTCAACCCGGTGGGGAGATTCCAGCCACGCTAAAGTGCTAATCGTAAAGTGGTGTAGTTGCACGCTTTGGGCTATTGAGGAGTAGTATGTCTGCTGAAAATTACCCCATTCGTGGGGAAATGTTCATCTACAAAGTTGCAAGTCCTTGCATGTTGCAATTCCTAAGTAGCGCATTTATAAGGTAATTTTGCGGAATGAGGATTGCAAAGAAAGACCATTGTAGTGGTCTGCCTCGTTCATGCGATTGGAATTCCGGGCTTTAGCTTCGAATCGCAATCGAGGTAGCAATCGCTCGTCGACCGTTTCTGGAAGAAGTGACGGCCGCGAGCTGTGTCAGCGTGCTGGAAGAGATGAATCAGGCACGAGCGACCGCAAGCCGCAAAGCGTTGAAGCGGCGACTCTTGCCAGCATCTTGGCGGTAATTTCTTGGGGGAACTCTGTGGCGCCACGCGGAGCAATCCCGGCCAGAGCATTGTTTCTGCGCCCTTTGCATCGCGTTTAGTAGGTGATTACAGAATTCTCTCCCTTGCGGCGTGCGACAGGCTGCTTTCAGGCTCTCGCTTTTGTCGTCGCAAGTGCGGTTCCGGATAAGAGGGCTGGTGCAGTATCTGTTTGCAGTTGAACCGGTGACCTAAGGGGAGGGGTTATGCGTAGGTTGGTAGTGCTACTGATGTTGCTCTGCGGGGCGGTATACGCGTTCGCAGGATCGTCAGATTTGCCAGGATCGTCACAGACAATTCAAGAACAGTTTCAGTTCCTGCAGTGGAGCGGCGGCGACTGGACCAACGGTTATCCGTACTATATTGCTCCGGTGAATGGCCCGAACAGTCTGATCTATGCCGTCATGTGCGATGACTACATGCACGGCGGCCAGCCCGGCGATATTTGGACTGCCAACGTCAGCAACCTCGGCACGCAAAACCTTTCGACGGACCGCTTCAATAATCTCGCTGGTCCAAACGCCCTTTACCCCCTTCGACTCTACGATGAAGCTGGCTGGATTCTGCTGCAGACGCCGACCGAATCGCCTACCGAATGGAAGGCCATGAACTATGCGGTCTGGCACTTGTTCGATCCTGCCGCGCCGCTGTTCGGTGACGCCTCCACATGGCTGAATAACGCTTACCAGCAGTTCCTGATTGGCTTCCCCGGCACCGACTTCAACAAAGTTTATGTTGTGACGCCCGTCGATCAGCACGATCCCGACCCGAACAGCATGCAGGAGTTCATGTACATCGGGCAGGATCCCTCGGGTGGTGGCGGCAGCGATACACCTGCCAGCCAGTCGACGCCCGAACCCGGAACGCTGTTGCTGGTGGGTACCGGCGCACTGGCGATGTTGCGTAAGAAATTCTTGAGTTAAGGGCCCTTTTCAAACCCGGAACGGAAGTCCTTCCCCAAGAAGTAAGAACGCTCCTAAGAGCAAAGACCATCTTGCTCGAGGGAGCGTTTCCAGTCATAATTGGTCGTGCACGCATACTCGCTCCACCCTGATTGCGCCGAAACGCTGGCGTACAGGGCTCCCCTAAAATCAGGGGCTTCGGAGCCGGGTTTTCTGCGGCACAAATCCCAACAACAGAGGAATCGATGTCGGCAAAGTACATCTTTGTGACCGGCGGTGTCGTGTCTTCGCTTGGCAAGGGTCTGGCTGCGGCCTCCATTGGGTGCCTGATGGAAAGCCGCGGGCTGAAAGTCACTTTGCAGAAGTTCGATCCCTATCTCAACGTCGATCCTGGAACCATGTCGCCGTTCCAGCACGGTGAAGTCTTTGTCACCGACGACGGCGCCGAAACCGATCTCGACCTTGGCCACTACGAGCGCTTCACCCACAGCAAGCTGTCGCGCGAGAACAACTGGACCACCGGCCGCATCTACGAAACCATCATTGCCAAAGAACGCCGCGGCGACTATCTAGGCAAGACTGTGCAGGTCATTCCGCACGTCACCAACGAAATCAAGAGCGCGATGAAGAAGGTCGCCAGCGATGTCGACTTGGTGATCGTGGAAATCGGCGGCACGGTCGGCGACATCGAATCGCTGCCGTTCATCGAAGCTATCCGCCAGATGCGCCAGGAACTGGGCCGCGAGAATACGCTGTTCGTGCACGTCACGCTGGTGCCCTACATTGCTGCAGCCGGCGAGTTGAAGACTAAGCCCACCCAGCACTCGGTGAAGGAACTGCTGAGCATCGGAATTCAGCCGGATATTCTCCTGTGCCGCACCGACCGCTTTCTGTCGAAGGAGATTAAGGGCAAGATTGCGCTGTTCTGCAACGTGGAAAACGAAGCCGTGATTACGGCTAAGGATGTTGCTTCGATTTATGAAGTGCCGCTGGTCTTCTCGCACGAGCAGGTCGACAAGCTGGCGCTCAAGTATCTGCACATTGACACGAAGGAGCCCGACCTTAGCCGCTGGGAAGAGCTGGTTCATCGCGTTTACAACCCCAAGGACGAGGTCACGATCGGCATCGTCGGCAAGTACGTTGAGTACGAAGACTCGTACAAGTCGCTCAAGGAAGCTCTGGTGCACGGGGCGCTGGCTCACAACCTGAAGCTGACGGTGAACTGGATTGAGGCCGAAGGGCTGGAACAGAAAGATCAGACCGTGCAGGCTCAACTGGAGCATGTCGATGGAATCCTGGTTCCCGGCGGCTTCGGCAAGCGCGGTATCGAAGGCATGCTGAAGGGCATCCAGTACGCGCGCGAGAATAAGGTTCCGTACTTCGGCATCTGTCTCGGCATGCAGACGGCGTGCATCGAGTTCGCGCGCAACGTTTGCGGCCTGGAGCAGGCGAATTCGAGCGAGTTCGATCCGGCGACGCCGCACCGCGTCATCTACAAGCTGCGCGAGCTGCGCGGCGTGGAAGAATTGGGAGGAACGATGCGCCTGGGCGCGTGGACCTGCAAGATCGAGCCGGATACGCTGGCTCACCGTATCTACGGCCAGAGCGAGATCAGCGAGCGCCATCGCCATCGCTACGAGT
>DATHQX010000107.1:0-3536 GCA_035482295.1 Verrucomicrobiia bacterium | reverse complement strand
CTCTTCTTCTGGGAGAACGCGATTTCGTCTGGCGCCGACAACAACGTTGCGCTGACGAATGATCCCAAGGACAAGAGCGCCATCCTCGCCACCGACATCAGCACGTTTCAGTATCGCGAATACCAAGCGATGGCGAAGCTCGCCGACAAGCTTGGCTATAAGGACGAGGCCGAGGAATACGGCAAGAAAGCTTCGGCACTGAAGGCGGCGATGCTGCAGCGCATGTGGTCCGCCGACGAAACGATGTTCTACAACATCCGTCGCGACACAGGAAAGCCGGTGAAGCGCATCAGCTATTCGAGCTTCGTTCCGCTGGTCGCCGACGTTTTGCCAGAGGCGAGCGCAAAGCAGATGATCACGCGCTACATGCTGAACAAAGACGTGATGTGGGCGCCTCATGGCGTGCGCAGTCTGTCGAAGCAGGATCCGGATTACAACAATGCTGCGATCATCGTGCCTTATTCCAACTGGCAGGGGCCGATCTGGATCAATGCGAATTACATGAATTACATCGCGCTCAAGAAGTACGGCTTCAATAAGGAGGCGGCGGAGTTATCCGGCATTCTCGGCCGCATGGTCGTGGCCGACATCAACAAGTGGGGATCGATGCACGAGGACTATGACGCCGAGACTGGCGCGGGGTTGGCGCCAACGCCCGAGCAGTCGGAGAATCACGTGTTTTCGGGATTCGTGGGATGGAATTTGTTGGCTCAGGATATGCTGCAGTGCGAGGCGAAGGGCAAGTGCGAGTTTCTCGGATGGTATGACGTTAAGCAATAGCTACGAGCTTCTGTGCCGAAGCGCATTGCCGAGTGGCAAAGCGCGAACCGGCGATAAAGCGCACTCATCCATTAGTCAGGATTGAACGATGAGCATCGACGTTGTTCTGAAGCGGTTTGAAAACCCCGACGAAACGCTGACCTTCCCGAAAGGTCGGTTCGAGATTGTACGAGTCGGCGGAATGACGATTGGCCGTGCTACCTACGAGCCGGGCTGGCGCTGGTCGGAGCACATCGGAAAGGCCAGCGGCGCGAAGATGTGCATGGTGGAGCACGTTGGCATCGTCGTGTCGGGCCGGTCAGGACTGTCGATGGAAGATGGCAGCGTGCGTGAGATGAAGGCGGGCGATGTGTTCTACGTCTCACCCGGCCACGACAGTTGGGTCATCGGCGACGAACCGTATGTTTCCATTCATCTGATGGGCGCCGAGCAATACGGAAGGAAATAACTACGGCGTGCCGTACACCCTCTTGTAGACCTCGGCGTTGCGCACGATGGCTTGCACATACTCGCGGGTCTCGGTGAACGGAATCGACTCGACGAACTCTTCGATGTCGCGATAATTTCCCGACGCACGCCAATCTTCCACGCGATCAGCGCCGGCGTTGTACGCGGCCAGCGCATACTCTACCTGGCCGCCGAAATGGTCGACCATCTCGCGGAAGTAATGCGTGCCCAGTTCGATGTTCGTGTCCGGATTCAGTAACGAATCGGTGCTGTAGTGTGAGAGACCGGTCTTCTTGGCCTCACCTTTACCGGTGCGCGGCAACAACTGCATCAGGCCATACGCATTCGCATGCGAAATCGCGCTGGGATTGAACTCCGACTCCTGCCGGATCAGCGATGCCACCAGATACGGATCAAGCCCATTGGCCTCCGAGTAGCTGCGCAGCGCGTCCCAGTACGGCCGCGGGAATAGCCCCTGCCAATAGGGCGACGGCAGATCGCTGACATCCATCGAGAAGTAGCCGCTGATAGCGCGCTTCAGCGCCTGCAGCGCGCGATAGTATTCCCCACCGCTGGTGTAAATCTTGGCGATCTCGATCATCTCCCAGCTAGGTCCGGACGAACTCCCGGCTTGCAGTTCACGCACGGCCAGGTCGGTCATGCCGGCGTTCTCCAGCAGCTTGGCGCGGTTGTAATGAAGGTCGTCTTCTGGAGGCGTTGTCACCTGCGAAACCGGATCGAGGGCGACCTGCGCGGGAACATGCTGCAACGAAGCCACCGCTACCGCCGGGGCCTGAGGCAGCGTCGTCAGCCGGCGCCTCGCCAGCACGGCGTAGTAATAATTGCGATAGCGGCCCGTCAACTTTTGATAATAGGCGCGCGCTACGCCGTAGTCGCGATCGTCCTCAGCCATGCGGCCGCGCCAGTACATCGCGTTGGGAACTTCGTTCGTTCCCGGATAAAACTCGATCTGCTCTTCGAAATACTTCTTCGCTTCCTCGCGCCGGTTCTGCCGATAGGTCAGCCACGCGCACTTCCAATGCGCATAGGCGGCCTTGTTCCCTTCCGGAAAGCGCTCGTGAATCTCGCGGTAGTAATCGATGGCCTTGTCGTAGTCCTTGCGCAGCAGATACATGTTGCCAGCGCTGAGCAGTGTCGCCTCCAGCCATGGCGATTTCGGCGTGCTGGCGCGCATGTGTTCGAGGATGTTGCTCAGCGATGCATCGTCGTTCTCATTGCGCGCGATCTCAGCCTGCTGATACCACTTCTCCGCGCTGGCGTCGCTGCCATCGTCGGGAATCCGAGCCAGCGCATCTTTCGCCTTCCGCGTGTCCCCATCCTTCATGTAGGAGTTGGCCAACTGGATCAGCCCGGCCGACTGTTTGCCCGGCGGCGAGAGATCGACCACGTACTGATATTCGTCGGCGGCAGCGCTCCAGCGACGCGCTTTGTACAAGGCATCAGCGCGTTGGAGATGATCAGCATAGGTCACTGGCGGCAACGTTGTTTCGGCGGGAATCTTTCTGAGGTCGGCATAGGCGGCGTCGGCCAGGTAGTTTGTTGCGAAGCCGTAATAGACATGCTGGAGAATCTGCGCGCCGGTCTTCGCTTGTCCGCTCTGCACGTAGGCTTTGCCCAGGTAGTATTCAGTCTCAGCGTTTGCGGGCGTGCGATGGTCTTCCAGCAGCCGAATGGCTTCGGTCGGCTGGTTCAGCGCCATCAGTGCCTTGGCATTCGCGATGGCGGCGTCGTGCTCGTAAAGCGAGTCCGGAAAACGCGTGCCGAAGTCGCGCAGATAGGCCAGCGACTCTTCCGGATTGTTGCTCAAGACGTACGAATTGCCGATGAAGAAGGCGACGTAATCCTTCAGCTCGCCGATCTGTGGCTCCGCCTTTTGCAGGGCAGTAATCGCCGCAGGATATTGCGCGTCGAGATAGTGCGCGTAGCCGATGGCGAACCAGGCCAGCGATCCGGCTTCCGTGCCGGCGTGGGTGTGCGCATAATTCTCAACGCCGGTATAGGCTGGCGGCGTTCGGAACTCCACCAATTGCCGCGCCATCGGCCGCAGGTCGTTGGACGCGACAAAGGTCTTCTTCATCTGGTGCGCACGCGCGGCGGTCACCTTCTTGCGTGGCTTATGCGAGGTCGACTTCTTGCTAGCTGTCGTTTTGTGCGTCGAACTGGACGACGACGACTTCTTTTTGGGCGTGGAAGTGCCGTTCGAGGAAGACGTGCTGTCTTGCGCGACAAATCCGCTGCCGGTAACGACCACCAGGCAGAGCAAAGCGGTGACGAAAAGGCGAATACGG
>DATHQX010000106.1:0-8379 GCA_035482295.1 Verrucomicrobiia bacterium | reverse complement strand
CTTTTTGAAGGTGATGAGTGCGTCGCTGGCACTGGCAGGGCTGGCGGGCTGTACCAAGCAGCCGGATGAACCGATCTTTCCGTACGTCAAGCAGCCTGAGGATCTGGTTCTTGGCAAGGCGATGTACTTTGCGACGGCGTTTCCGTTTCCGACGGGTGCGATTCCCGTGTTAGTAAAGTCGGATTCGTTTCGGCCTATTAAGGTAGATGGAAATCCGGAACATCCGATGTCGAAGGGCAAGTCGGATGCATTTACGCAGGCCACGCTACTTGACCTGTACGATCCGGACCGGTCGCAGCATGTGCTGCATCGGGGCGAGACTTCGGCGTGGGGTGATTTTCAAGAGGCATTTTCGACTGCGGCGAAGAAGACCAGTGGCGGGCAAGGGATCTATTTCCTGAGCGAGACGATTACGTCTCCATCGCTGGCGCAGCAGTGGAAGCAGGTGCAGGCGGCGTATCCCCAGGCGAAGCTGATTCAGTGGGAGCCGGTGAATCAGGACTCGTCGCGCGCCGCTTCGAAGGCGGCGTTCGGAAGTTACGCCGATGCGCAGTACAAGCTCGAAGATGCGGATGTGATTCTGTCGCTCGATGCGGATTTCCTGGGTGGAATTGCGCATCCGGGATTCCTGCCGCTTGCGGCGGGGTTTGGTGAGCGACGCCGGTATGAAGAGGGCAGGACGATGAACCGGCTGTACGTCGTCGAGACAATGCCCACGGTGACCGGGTTGAAGGCGGATCATCGGCTGGGGTTGAAGCCCAGTGAGATTGGGGGTTTTGCAACTGCACTGGTGAATGGTTCGGCTCCGCAGGGCGCCAGTGAGGATGCGCAAAAGTTCTTCGCGGCGCTGATGAGCGATCTGAAGGCTTCAGGCGGTAGGTGTGTGGTGATTCCGGGTGAGCAGGCTTCGCCGGCGGTGCATGCTGCGGCGTATGCGCTGAACTCTTCGCTCGGGGCGGTTGGCAAGACCGTGATTTATACCGAGACGGTTAATCCAATGCCGAGCGAGCAGGTGGCCGAGCTGAAGTCGCTGGTCGTGGATATAAACGCGGGTAAGGTGCAGTGGCTGGTGATTCTCGGTGTGAATCCGATCTATTCCGCACCGAGTGATCTGTACTTCCAGGATGCGTTTGCGAAGATTCCGGTGACCGTCCATCTGGGCTCGCATGTGGATGAGACCGGTG
This sequence comes from Verrucomicrobiia bacterium, assembly GCA_035482295.1. Lineage (GTDB taxonomy): Bacteria > Acidobacteriota > Terriglobia > Terriglobales > Acidobacteriaceae > Bog-257. Next base: position 7,195 of record DATHQX010000106.1, on the reverse strand, counting down.
TAATTGCGAACTGGCATATCAATAAGGCTCACTATCTTGAGAGCTGGTCGGATGCACGGGCGTATGACGGGACGATCTCGATTATTCAGCCGATGATTGATCCGATGTATGGCGGCAAAACTGCGTTCGATGTCTTTCAGACGCTGCTGGAGAATTCGCAGATTTCGGCGTTCATGGTTGTCCAGGCAAATGCAAGAAGCTACATCAAGGGCGACTTCGCCGAGGGATGGCGGAAGGCCTTGCACGATGGCTGGGTCGAAGGGACGGCGTTTACGGCCAAAGCCGGCGGTGCGGGCAAGAGTGCGGTGGCTTCATTCCCGCTTCCGGCTGCTGCTTCGAGTGGGCTGGAGGTCTCGTTCCGGCCCGATCCATCGCTGTACGACGGCCGCTTCGCCAACGTGGGCTGGCTGCAGGAGTTGCCGAAGCAGGTAACCAACCTGAGCTGGGATAACGCGGCGATTATGAGTATGGGGACGATGGCTCAGTTAAATCTGGACGAGTCGGACCCGGTGAAGCTGTCGTTTGATGGACGCGAGTGCATTGCGCCGGCCTTGATGGCGCCGGGACACCCGGACGGCGTAATTACGGTTCATCTCGGCTTTGGGCGCGGCGTGCAGGCCGGCCGCGTGGCAGAGGGTGTTGGTTTCGACGCGTACCAGATTCGGCGGTCAGATGCACCGCTTTCTGTTGCGGGTGTCACTGCGCAGAAGGTGCCGGGAACGTACGACCTGTGCATTACCAAGGTGCACAACATTGAGCATCGCGGCAGCTTCGCGCAGCAGGATCTCGAGAAGAAGTTGTTCGACACCAATGGGGTTTATTCCCTCGCCGGCCATGAGGCTGAGGAGCGGTCGATCATCCGCTACGCGACAGTCGATGAGGTCAAGAAGAATCCGAACTTTGCGCATGAGGGTGGCGCAAGCGGGACGCTGATCAATAAAGTTGGGTATGCGCCACAGGGAGAGAAGGTTGATAAGGACACCTCGTTCTTCCCGACCCAGTGGAGTTACACGGAGACGGATCCTTCGACGCGGAAGATTCAGAATGCGTGGGGAATGGCGATCGATCTGAACAGCTGCATCGGTTGCAATGCGTGCATCGTGAGCTGCTATGCGGAGAACAACATTCCCGTCGTCGGGCGCGAGCAGGTGAAGGTGGGACGCAATATGCAGTGGTTGCGCATCGATACTTACTTCGAAGGCGATCTGCATGCGCCCAAGGCGCACTTCCAGCCGATGGCCTGCCAGCACTGCGAGAACGCAGGTTGCGAACAGGTTTGCCCGGTGGGCGCGACGGTACATACGCCCGAGGGGTTGAACACGATGGTCTATAACCGCTGCGTTGGAACACGGTACTGCTCGAATAACTGCCCGTACAAGGTGCGGCGATTCAACTTCCTGCTGTACTCGGACTATGACACGGAGAGCTTGAAATTCATGCGCAATCCCGATGTGTCGGTGCGTTCGCGCGGCGTGATGGAGAAGTGCAGCTACTGTGTGCAGCGGATCGAAGCAGTGAAGATCGTAGCCGATAAGGAAAATCGCGAGATCCGCGATGGCGAGATTGTGACGGCATGCCAGCAGGCGTGCCCGACCAGCGCGATTACGTTTGGCAATATCAACGACAAGGCAAGCAAGGTGGCAAAGCTCAAGGCTGAGGAGCGCGATTACCAGGTACTCGCAGACCTCAACTTCCGTCCGCGCACGACCTACACGGCCGGAGTCATCAACCCGCATCCGGAGCTGGCATAACTATGGCGACCAAAGGACCCATGCAGGACCCGAGCGTCGATCCCGTAATCGATCCCATGATCGATCCGCGTACTGGCGAGTATGCGGTCATCGCGCCTGGTCACACGTTCAGATCGGTGACGCAGAAGATCGCCGGGATCGTGCTGACATCGAACACCCCGCTGGGATGGTTCTTCGGGCTCATCGTTGCGGCTGGCGTTGCGATGGGACTAGTGATCGGCGTCACGTGGCTCTTCCTCAAGGGCGTCGGCATCTGGGGCGTTACGATCCCTGGAGCGTGGGGATTTGCCATCATCAACTTTGTGTGGTGGATCGGTATCGGCCACGCGGGAACGCTGATCTCTGCGATTCTTCTGCTGTTCAAGCAGACCTGGCGCAACTCGATCAACCGGTTTGCCGAGGCGATGACGATCTTCGCGGTGTGTTGCGCCGGTATCTTCCCGCTGATTCACGTGGGCCGTCCGTGGTTGGCGTACTGGCTGTTCCCTTATCCGAATACGATGAACGTATGGCCCCAGTTCCGGTCGCCGCTCGCGTGGGACGTATTCGCGGTTTCGACGTATGCGTCGATCTCGGTGATCTTCTGGTACATGGGAATGATTCCCGACTTCGGGACGCTGCGCGACCGGGCGACGCTGCCGCTGGCGAAGTACTTCTACGGCATGCTGGCGATGGGATGGCGGGGATCGACGCGTCACTGGATCCGGTATGAGTCGGCTTCCCTGCTCCTGGCGGGATTATCGACGCCTCTGGTGCTCTCGGTCCATACGGTCATCAGCTTCGACTTCGCGGTGGCGGCACTGGCGGGCTGGCATACGACAATCTTCCCGCCTTATTTCGTTGCCGGCGCCGTGTACTCCGGTTTTGCGATGGTGCTGACGCTGGCGATTCCGATCCGGAAGTTCTACCACATGGAAGACCTGGTGACGTTGCGCCACCTGGACAACATGGCGAAGGTGATGCTGGCGACCGGGTCGATTGTCGCTTATGGATACGCCATGGAGGTCTTCATGAGCTGGTATTCGGCCAGCCACTGGGAGTTCTTCATGATGTGGAACCGGATGTTCGGTCCGATGGGATGGGCGTACTGGGTTCTGATCCTGACCAATATCGCGATTCCGCAGGCGACACTGTGGTCGCGTAAGCTGCGGGTCAATGTGACGTGGCTCTTCCTCCTGTCGCTGATCATCAATACCGGTATGTGGTTTGAGCGATTCGTCATCGTTGTAACCAGCTTGTATCGCGAATATCTGCCGTCGAGCTGGGGCACGTACCGAGCGACGAAGTGGGACTACATGATCTATGTGGGAACGATGGGCTTCTTTACCTTCCTGTTTTTCTTGTTTGTCCGCTTCCTACCGATGATTCCGATGTCTGAGATTCGGATGATGCTGCCGCAGACCAAGATAAAGCCGGGCGGACCCGATGCACAGGTCAGTGAGGAGACAGTCTAATGCCGCCGCGTGAAGGAATTTACGGATTGCTAGCCGAGTTCAACACGCCCGGCGAGCTGGTGCATGCAACCAAAGAGGCGCGCCGCGCGGGATACCGTCGGATGGAGTGCTACACGCCCTATCCAGTGGAAGAGGCGGCCGAGGCGCTCGAGTTTCACAAGACGCGGGTGCCCCTGGTGTGCCTGCTTGGCGGATTGATGGGTGTAACGACCGCGTTCACGATGGAGACCTGGATTAACGTCTGGGCTTATCCGTTGAATATTGCCGGACGACCGCTGTTCTCCTGGCCCGCGTTTATCATTCCGGCGTACGAATGGACGATCTTGTTCGCAGGATTTTCGGCATGCTTCGGGATGCTCGCGCTGAACGGCCTGCCGCAGGTGTACCATCCGCTGTTCAACGCGCCAAATTTCAGGAACGGCGCAACCACGGACAAGTTTTTTCTTTGCCTGGAGGCGGTGGATCCAATGTTTTCACCGGCTGAGACGCGGGCATTCCTTGAGCAGTTCTCCGCGGTCTCCGTGGTGGAGGTGGACCACTGATGCTAACCGCTAGGAATAGAGAAGAGGGAGTTGGGAGTAGCGTGCAAAAGCTCTATAAATTCGTCGCGGTTGGGGCTCTTGCCGGGGTGGGGCTTCTGGCTGGTTGCCGCCAGGACATGCAAGACGAACCGAAGTTCTTTCCGCAGCGCGGAACGAGCTTTTATGCCGATGGCCGGTCGGTGCGTCCGCAGGTGGCGAACACGGTTGCGCGGAACCAGCTGCATGAGAATGAATACTTCTATACGGGTCTGATCAATGGAAAAGAAGGCGACGGGATGCCCTTTCCGGTGACGATGGAGGTGCTCGAGCGTGGACAGGAGCGATTCAACGTTTACTGCTCACCGTGCCACTCGCGTGTCGGCAATGGCATCGGCATGATTGTGCAGCGCGGGTATTCCAAAGCCGGCAGCTTCCATTCGGCGCGGCTTGAGACGGCGCCTCTGGGCCACTTCTTTCATGTGATCTCGAACGGTTATGGATCGATGCCGGATTATTCGGCGCAAGTTGCGCCGGCTGACCGCTGGGCAATCGTTGCTTACATTCGAGCGCTGCAACTGAGTCAGAAGGCGACGCAGGCTGACGTTCCTGCGGGCGCACATGTCGAGTCGCTAGCAAGTATCGCCGATCGTGAAGGCTTGCCGGCTTCCTTCGCCCAAGAGTGGACTCTGCCACCGACTGCGGTGACGGGAACGCCCGACAATGGACTATTTATTCTTCCGGTGCCGGGAGCTGGAGCCGCTGGAACGGGAGCTGCTGCACCATCACGAACCAACGCACCTCCGGCTGCACCACCGGCCGGCCAAACCGCACCGAAGCAGTAACCATCGGAAGCTTCCGAACGAAGGCTTGAAACGCATGTCATTTGGACACGAACATAACGAAGGAGCAAGCGGGCACGGGGACCACTACGGGCCGCGCCCGATGCCAGCGACGTTGGCTGCACCGGAGATTGTCTCCGTCTGGCGAAAGCGTGCGCTGATCGTCTTCGTGGCGGCGACGATCCTTACGATTCCCTTTGCATTCACGCACGAGGGCAAAAACCACATTCTTCGCGCTTATCTGATGGGCTATATGACCTGCTTTGGCTTTGCCGGTGGCGGGTTGGCCATGCTGATGCTGCAATATGTCAGCGGCGGTAAGTGGGGCTTGTTGCTGCGGCGGCCGCTCGAGGCGATGTCGCGCACCCTGTGGCTGGTCGGACTAATGTTCGTTCCAGTTCTTTTCCTGTTGAAGCATCTCTACCAGTGGGCAAAGTTCCCGACAGCCGCTACCACGGCGCAGGCGCTCGAGAATCATTGGATCTCACTGGAGCAGGCGCTGACGGCAAATGCGAAGCGTTCCATGCTCAACCCGGCGAGCGCGATTGTACAGACTGTCATTATCTTTGCCATTCTGCTGATGTTCACGTTCTTCCTGAACAAGTGGTCGTTGCAGCGCGACAGAGACCCTCGGGCAGGGACGCAGGGAAGCTTCGACTACTGGCGAATCAAAACGGAGAATCTTAGCGGCATCGGGATTTTGATCTATGTCATCCTGCTCACCGACGGTGCGATTCTCTGGATTAAGTCGCTGGATGTGACGTGGTACTCGTCGATCTACGGCCTCCAGTTTCTTGTGGGGCAGGGATATTCGGTTCTGGCGCTGGGGATTCTGACGGTGATTCTGTTGTCGCGTTGGGAACCGATGAAGACGATGCTGCGGGCGACCGAGCAGCACGATCTCGGCAAGCTGGCATTTGCCTTTGTGATGCTCAACATTTATCTCTGCTTTGCGGAGTTCCTGATCATCTGGTCGGGCAATATTCCGGATGAGATTCCGTGGTATCTGAACCGGATTCATGGCGGATGGTGGTATGTCTGCTCAGCGGACGTGATCTGCCATTGGTTGATTCCGTTTGTCCTGTTGCTTTCCCGCGATCTGAAGCGGAACAAACAGAAGATGATCTGGTTGACATGCTTCATGATTCTCGCGCGGTGCATTGATATGTTCTGGCTGATCGAGCCAAACTTCGCGGATGCGGCCGGCAATCTGCATATCGTCGGCAACATCGGAATTCTGGCCTACATTACCGTTCCAGCGGCTGTGATTTCGCTCTGGGGCTGGTTCTACCTGAAAGAACTGCAAGCGCGTCCGTTGATCAATGTGAACGATCCTCACCTTGAAGAGATGCTGGAGCCTGAACATGCCCACTAACGACCACAATTTGAATCAGCCCGGAGCGCACGATCCGCATGTCCGCGATACCGAACATCCAGGGTATGAGACCACGGACGTCAATGCCAGCGGCATTGCGGTCTTCCTGGCGGGCTTGTTCGGTTCGGTCTGTCTGTTCTTCCTGCTTTGCTATGGGATGGGCATTCTGATCAACGGCGGGATTAAGAAAGAAGATGGGCCTTCAACAAAGTGGAACCGGCCCAGTACCTTTGCCGGCCCGACCGATGGCAAACGGCAGGACTTGGTCAATAACGCGGAGATGGAGCAGCAAGCGTTTCAGCAGATGACGACGACCTTTCCGGAGCCGCGTCTGGACATCGACGACGGCAATCAGGCTACTGCCGATTTGCATGCTCGCGAAGATCTGCTGCTGAACAACTACAGCTCGGTTTCGGGAGAGGGTGAATCGATTCGAATTCCAATCTCGCGGGCGATGGAAATTATTGCGCAGCGCGGGTTGCCGGTAAATCCGCAGGCGGGGGCAAGCTCCGTTTTGATGGCGGGCGATGAAAAGCCAACAGTTCAGGCGCCGCTGACCTCCGGTTTTGCCCGCACGGGATACGAGCTTCAGACCATTGAAGCTCGGGAACAAAAGCTGAGCTATGGCAAGGCCGTAGGTGAGAGCAAGGCAGAACTCACTCCGGTGAAGTAACGGCGGGCTAATCGGATTTAAGATAGAGAAGAGGCTTTATGAGGAACGGGCGGACAATAGGAGGCGGTTGGCAGGCAGCGATTCTTTGCTGCGCACTGCTAGGTGCGCCTCTGTTCGCCCAGGTCTCAAGCTATGGCGACAAGCAGAGCGGTGAGAATACTGGCGACGAGTTGCCGCAGGTGCTGCAGAAGGTTGGGGTGGCACAACATTTGAACCAACAGCTACCCCTGGATGCCTCGTTTGTCGATGAAAACGGTAAGGCGGTGAAGCTGGGTGACTACTTCGGCAAGCATCCAGCCGTTCTCTCGCTGGTCTACTACACCTGTCCGATGCTTTGCTCGGAGGAGCTGGACGGAATTACGAGCTCGCTCGAGATGGTGAAGCTGACGCCGGGGAAGGATTTCGAAGTTGTCGTCATCAGCATCGATCCGAGCGATACACCGGAACAGGCTGCCAAGTCGAAGGCGCTTTATGTTAAGCGTTATGGGCGTCCAGAGACTGCGGCAGGATGGCACTTCCTTACGGGGCAACGACCTGCGATCGATGCGGTGACCAATGCGGTCGGATTCGGATATGTACGGG
>DATHQX010000105.1:0-25229 GCA_035482295.1 Verrucomicrobiia bacterium | reverse complement strand
TTTTTCCGCGCGCGCCTCTGACGCTCGGAATGTAGACTAAGCGCTTCCGGATCTACCTCAAGGAGCATTCCATGAAACTGTCGGTATTTGTTGGAACCAGTCTCGACGGCTTCATTGCGCGCCTGAATGGGCAGTATGATTTCTTGCCGACCGGCGGCGGCGAACCGCACGGATACGCCGAGTTCATTGCCAGTGTCGATACGATTCTGATCGGGCGCAATACCTTTGAGGTGGTTCTAAAACTACCGAGCTGGCCCTACGGCGATAAGCGCGTTGTGGTTCTGAGCCATCGTCCGCTGCAGCTTTCGAAAATCACAGGGCGTGTTGAGCAAATGAGCGGAGAGCCGGCAGAGATTGCGCAGAGACTCGCAGCTAGCGGCGCTGAGCACGTCTATGTCGATGGCGGAATCACGGTTCAGGAATTTCTGCGTGCTGGCCAGATCCATGATCTCACGATCACGCGCGTACCAGTAGTGATCGGCGAAGGTATCCCTCTGTTCGGGCGCGTGGCAAAGGATATAAAGCTTCGCCACGTCGGTACTCGCCAGTACAACAGCGGCATGGTAACCAGCGAATATGAGGTAATACCATGACGGTTGAAGTCGCACTGTAGACTCATAACGCCGAAACGACAAACCTGTCAGGAAGTTTGCGGCCGAGAAATTGTGCGGACGAGCCGACCTACTCCGTCCAGCGCTTGAACACCAGGCAGCCATTGGTTCCACCGAAGCCGAAGGAGTTCGACATGGCGTACTCCATCTTGACCTCGCGCGGCTTGTTCGCGACAAAGTTCAGGTCGCAACCTTCATCCGGGCTGTCCAGGTTCATGGTCGGCGGGGCAATCTGATCGCGCAGCGCCAGCACCGTGATAGCTGCTTCCAGTCCGCCGGCGCCGCCCAGCAGGTGTCCGGTCATCGACTTGGTCGAGCTGACCAGCATCTTGTAAGCGTGTTCCCCGAAGGCGCGCTTAATGGCCGTGGCTTCCAGTTCATCGCCCAGCGGCGTTGAGGTGCCGTGGGCGTTGACGTAGCCAACGTGCTCCGGTGTCAGCGCCGCGTCGCGCAGCGCATTGCGCATCACGCGATAGCCGCCTTCACCCGCCGGGGCAGGCTGCGTGATGTGATTGGCGTCGGCGCTCATACCGTAGCCGACCACTTCCGCAATGATCTTTGCCCCGCGCTTCCTGGCGAACTCCAGCTCCTCGAGAATCAGGATGCCCGAACCTTCTCCGATCACGAAGCCGTCGCGATCTTTGTCCCAGGGACGGCTGGCGCGATGAGGATCGTCGTTGCGCGTCGAAAGAGCGCGCATGGCGGCAAATCCGCCGACGCCCATGGGCGTGATGGCAGCTTCCGTTCCGCCTGCAATCATCACGTCGGCATCGCCGTATTTGATCACGCGCGCAGCGTCGCCAATGGAGTGCGCGCTGGTGGTGCAGGCCGTGCACGTAGCTTCATTCGGGCCTTTGGCGTTGTGGCGGATGCTGACCTGTCCGGCGGCGAGATTCACGATGGCCGCGGGAATAAAGAAAGGCGAGATCTTGCGCGGGCCGCCGTTCAGCAGGTTGTTGTGCTCGCGCTCAATGACGTCGAATCCGCCGATGCCGGAACCGATATTCACGCCGGTTCGCTCGGCCATCTCTTCGTTTTCGACTTTGTAGTTGGCCATGCGCAGCGCTTCGTCGCTGGCGGCGATAGCCAGATGAATAAAACGCCCCATCTTGCGCGCTTCTTTTCTATCTACCAGAGAAAGGGGATCGAAATTCTTGACCTCGGCGGCGATCCGGCAAGCAAAATTTGAGGCGTCAAAGCTGGTGATCTGCTCGACCCCGCTCTTGCCCGCCAGTAAGGCCTGCCATACCGTTTCGGCGTCGTTGCCGACGGCGCAGATCATGCCGATCCCGGTGACCACCACGCGCCGGCTCAAACTATTTCGATCCTTTCGCGTGCGCGTTGATGTAATCAACCGCGTCTTTCACCGTCCGGATCTTCTCCGCGTCCTCGTCCGGGATCTCGATCTCGAAGGCCTCTTCGAAGGCCATGACCAGCTCGACCGTATCCAGCGAGTCGGCGCCCAGGTCGTCCACGAAGGAAGCGTTGGGCGTCACTTCCGCTTCATCCACGCCCAGCTGTTCCACGATGATTTGTTTTACGCGTTCGTCAACCGATGCCATGAGATCGGAATCTCCTTTCCAGCCGTGACCAGCTGGCGCGCCCCGCGTTTCAGAGACCGGCGCAGTTTCAAGTAGCCGGCTCGCCTGCGCACGGGCGCAGCTATTTCTTGGTCTTGGCGTGCGCGTCAATGTAGCTGATCGCGTCCTGCACGGTGCGAATCTTCTCCGCATCCTCATCGGGAATCTCGATTTCGAAGGCTTCTTCGAACGCCATCACCAGCTCGACCGTGTCCAGCGAGTCGGCACCGAGGTCGTCCACAAACGAAGCATTGGGCGTCACTTCCGCTTCATCTACGCCCAGCTGCTCGACGATAATCTGTTTTACCCGTTCTTCCACCGAAGCCATTGATTCCCTCTCCTTGCACCGCCGCGCAACTGGCCGGGGTGGCGAAACCCGTAAGTCTAAATTGCAGGCGCGAAGCCTGTAAAGATTGCCAAAACCGCTCCAATACAGATGCACACAAATGCGCCCGGGGACCACCGGGCATAGGAATACTCATTCATCCTAAATTGGGGGAAATACAACGGTCAACGCAAGGAAAGCCGCCGTTCGCTTTCGGGCCCTCGGCCACCGCTCGGATCGGTGCTTATGACGAAGCCTCACTTTGGCGAAAAGTGAATAGCGAAAGGCGAATCGCGTAAAGCCGGGTGCCCCATCCTTCGTTGGCGAGAGGGTGCGCCCTTCGTGTAAAACCCTCGTATGCGAGCAGTCGTTCAGCGCGTGGACCGCGCCTCCGTGAAGGTCGATGACGAGATCACTGGTGAAATTGGTCGGGGTCTTCTGGTTCTGCTGGGTGTCGCGCAGGACGACGCCGAATCCGATGCCGACTATCTCGCCGAGAAAATTGCCGGCCTGCGCATCTTCGAAGATGATGCCGGCAAGATGAACCTCAGCGTGATGGACATCGCGGGAGCGGTGCTGGCGGTTTCGCAGTTTACTTTGTATGGCGACGTGCGCCGGGGTAAACGCCCGTCATTCGACGCTGCGGCGCGTCCCGAGCGAGCGCGCGAACTGTATGAATATTTCGTCAATCGTATTCGCGCTGCCGGACTACGCTGCGAAACCGGGCGCTTCCAGGCCATGATGGAGGTTTCGCTGGTCAACAGTGGACCGGTCACGATCCTCGTAGATTCGAAGAAAACCTTCTAACATTAAACGGCCCACGACAATCAAAGCGAACTCCGAGCGCTGCCTCTGAAGAGATTGTCATCCTGAGCGGAGCGTCCGCCGCTTTTGCTCTTCCGGCGCTGCGTTCGCGCCGGGCGGACGCGCAGTCGAAGGATCTGCGGTTCGACCGAGCCCGAAGAATCGCCCTGAGGAAACTTACTTCCCGTCGTCGGCGCTCGGCGCGTTGTACGTCGTCGTCTTGCCGCGCTTCTGCGTGCTTTGCGGCGTCACCTCAGTCGGTGGCTTGCATTTCGGCGCCACCACCTCGACGTCGGTCACCTGAAAACGCCGCATCTGGGCCACTGGCTTGTCCTTTGACTGCGACTGCGCTGGCGTCGCCGGCTCCTGCGGAGGCTGCCACTGCCCCGTGAGCTTCACTTTGCTGCCCGCGTCGTTCTTCAGATCGTCGGGACCAAGGATCTGCACGCCTGTTCGGTTATTCATGTTGCGAAGAACAAACTTGCCGTCTTTATCCGGCCCAGCCAAACACCCGATCAGCGTCGAGCCCTTGGCATCCGCAGGTTTCGTAATCTGGTCACCCGTGGTGCCGCTGTTGTCCTCGGTCGCGCTGCCCGCGTTCTTCTGCTGTTCCATTGGAGTGTTGCTGGTGGGTGGCGGCGCCGCTGGTTCCTGCGCGGACGCCAGCATGCAAGCGGCGAGGACAAACAGTGCAAAGTGTAAAGGCCGGCTCATCGGAGAATCCTTGTCGTATACAGAATATCTAAGGTTCGACGCGGCAGACGAGGCAGGAGTTGCAGACAGCGTAAAGGCATCGAGGCACGGTGACCGCGGCATCAGGAAATCAGACTTGCCGTAAGTGCCGTGCCTCTGGTAAGTAGACGCAGCAGCTTAGGCTTTGTTAGCCCAAACCGACGCATTCAGGCAGGCGACCACGCCGTCGATCACCTTACCCATGCCGTCCTGAAACTTATTAGGGTCAACAATCGTCTTGCCCGCTACTGCATCGGTCGCCGAAATCGTTTGATTGACAACCGTCAAGGCCGCGGCTTTCTTGGTGGCGCCGTTCTTGGCGCCCAGAATCGCCTCGACATTTTGGACGATGCCGGGAACATAGATAATTCCCTGCAAGAGTTTCGATAAGAAATTCATGATCAGCTCCTTGAAATAAAAATTTGAGTTCAACGTCTGTGCGAAAAGTTGATTCCTCTCAGTGCCGTAACCGCAGAAAATCAATGGCCAGATGCACTATCGTGAGCAGGCAGCCTATGGCGGTTGCGATTCCGGCGAAGCGTTGCAGATAGACCTCGTGACGCTCCACGCGCTCCTCGAGTTCCTGCATCTTGCCCTGCCCACCGTTGCCGATGACCCAGCGCATGTTGGCCTTCAATTCAGCCAAGTCGGACAAAACCTTCGATTCGAAATCAGTGAGTGTACAGCTACTGAGACATGTGCTCATAAGGGATAGTCCACATGCAGCAGTGTCGAGTAGCGCGAATACTTAGGAGGCGTCGAGCCGTCGTACTGCCGCAGGTAATAACCCTGAACGCGCGAAAGGCGCGGCAGAGTGAAAGTTTGTGTAGTGAAGCGCCCGGCAAGATTGCCGCTGTCAGAGGGCCCCCAACCTCCGTCGGAGCGTCGTACTTCGATGCCGCCGCTAGGAGGTGGCGACACGCCCGCGTCAACCGTGATCTGCGAGGCGATCACGTTCGTCAGCTGAGCGCTGTTGAGAGGCGCGATGTACAGCGAGGACGACGGCGTGTTCACGTTATAGACCGTCGTCAGAGGCGCGGGCAGAGTGAAGTTCTCGAACTCGAACGCCAGTGCCTCCGCCCCGTCGTTGGCGAACTTGATGGTGTAGTTCGAGCGATCGTCGCCCAGTGACAGCACCTCGACATCCACCTGCCGCACAATTGCGGCAAAGTTTGCGCCCCGCGACGGAGCCGAGACCTGCACAGCATTTCCGGGCACGACATCTTCGACCGGAAGAAAGTCGCTAACGGCCTCGTATTCACCGGTCCAGGCAATCTGTACTGCATCATCCAGCAACGCCGAAGCCGCGTTTTCGCAGTCAATCGACGTCGGCGCCGGCGGCAGCTTCAGCCGTCGCACGTAAATCCGTCGGCCGCCGTCGCTGCCTTGCGCGTGCTGCGCGACGCTGTTCGGGTCCTGGACGCGCGCCATCGCCCGCGCGCTGCTGCGATAGGCAACCACAACCCCTTCATTCAGCTGCGGCGGATACGGCGCATAAAACTCCAGCACCCCGCTTGTGCTGATGTAGCACTCACCCCCATCGGCCAACGCTCCGCCTAGCCGTGTGCGAAACTGCCCGTTCGGCGCCATGCTGCGGATCTCAGCGTCGACGACATGCTGCATGCGCGTATACGAAACGCCGGCGAAGAAGCTGCTCTCGTTGATGAGCGCATATGTCGCAAACCCGGGCGGCGATTCCAGTACATCGTCGTAAAGAACCGTGGCCGGTGCAGCCAGCGTTCCCGGATTGTTCGGATCGACATCGTGGACGCTCAGCACTACGCGAATCTGCGCGGCAATCGAATCGCCGCCGCGGCCGCTCCCTGCCGGATGCGTCGACGACAGGTAGGTCTGGTGTACCCGATGGCCTTCGGGACAAGTCGTCTGCGTAACGAACGAGTAGACGTGGCCGGGCGTTGTGATCAATGCGCTCCCGACCACTGCGCCGTTCACCGTCGCCTGGATGGAGCAATTGCTTCCGGACGGCGTTACATTGAAGCCCGCGATGCAGTTGGGCTGTGAAATTGTGCCGTTATACAGGCCTCCCACAATGCCGGACGAGGCCGCCGCGAAGGTGAACTTTCCGTGCTGTAGCACCACGGATCCGGCCAGCTCAACCTGCTCCACAAAGCTAACCGTCGCTGGGCCGCCATTGAGATGTAATTGGCCAGCACCAAGTGTCAGCTTCCCGTTCGGGTCAGTTACACTCCACAGCGTCGGCTCCAAGTGCGCCGCGGTGTAATCTTCCTCAAACACCGTAACCGTCGTCTTCGCATAGGGCGTCTGCGAGAGATAAAAAGCCAGGGTTGTTCCATTGCCCAGAAAGTAGTCGCGAACGTAAACCAGCGGCTCTAACTCGCCAACAACGGTCACATCATTCCGCAGCTCGTTGGGTTGCTGAAGGGCCAGGGCCGTCGGCACGAAGTTCGGATCGCTCTCGCTGAGAGCAAAGCTCGTCTGCCCGACAGGCTGAAACAGCAGCCTGCTATCATGCGCGCGGTACGTGGCTCGCGTTTCGGTCGCTAGCTCCTGGGCGTGGTACGTCCACGTCTTCTGCGAGACGATCGCAAACTGGTTGACTGTGCTCACGTCCTGCACCCCCGACACGTCCACCCCGCCCGGCAGTACATCGTTGGTGAGCGTCTTCAAGGCGTCTCCTGCGGTGCGCGATGCGAACGGAGTTCGTGCCGGCAGCGGGTTGCGATCCATCAGGCTGGAATCATCAAGCGCGTGTAAGCGGTACCGCCATGCTGCAGTTTGCCCCGAACCGAGGTACTCCATCTGTGGAGGCACATCCAGATATCCGGTGAAAAGACGGAATCCGTCGCTGCGCTGCAGGATCACGCGTCCGCCGCTGCAGGGAGGGCGAAAGCTTGCATCAGCGCTGACCAGCCATGCACAGAGAGTCGCGGCGGCATTCAACTTGCGCCCGATCTGCGGGAGACGGTCTGCATCCAGCCTGGCGGTGTAATCCTGCGGTCCCAGGCCATCGTTGTTATCAATCAGCAGATTCATAAATTCCTTACTCCCACAATGTGTGATGCCATTAGACCGCAGCGTTGGCTGCAGGTAGATAGCTTCGATAACAAAGCACCGTCTCGTTGTCGTTCTGGTCCACAGTGGGTAGCGCACGCAGGCTGACATGCAGACGATGGCTGAACAGCGGGGCCGTTAATTCCTGGCGCGATTCCGAGGCTCCCGCGGCTGCCTGCAGTCGCGGATAGTAGAAACAGCACTGCCCGCCGCTATCCGGCGCAACAATGAATAGCCCCGACCATTCCTGGAAGAAGCTGCTTCCCTCGCGATCCAGAAATGCCACGACCTTCTGCACGCCCATTGCCGTTGTGGGCGCGGCAATCAAGGCTTCGGCCAGCAGCAGCGCCGACGAACTTTTGCCGCACACCCGCGACACGTTGAACGTGATCCGGCGCACATAGTCCAGGTACGATCCGCCGCCCAGCGGCACTGCCAGATAGGCGCCGGGGGCTCCCGAGCCCAGATAGCCGGTCTGACCGGTATAATCCACATCCACAGCAACCAGATCTCCCACGTTGTAGCAGGCGAGCTGATCCGACGTTAGAACGATCTGCGTCGTTGTCGAGCCCGTCTGCACTGGCGAAGCCGGAATCGCCATTCCGCCCGACGGTTGCGGCAGATGTCCTGGCTCCTCGGCCAGCACGTTCATCTGCTGCGTACCTCCGGACAGCGCCAGCTGCACCTTTCCCCATGACAGCAGGTCAAAGTCGACTCGCGCTTCGGGCTGCGAACGGTATTGCACGGCAATTTCGGCCGCTGCGCCCGCGCGCAGCGCGTCATACTTGGTAGCAGAGATGCGCGCGAAATTTTCTACCCACCCAAGATCGACCCACGGCCCCGGAGGCGCATCCAGGTTGAAGCCGCCGGCCGACGCCGGATCATAAGCTGAGATGATCCCGGCGCTGCGGTTTACGGGAGCCGCATAAGCCCGCACCACGCGCGCGGCCGGAGCCATCTGCGAGCGTTTCGCATACGGATTGGCGCTCATGACTGATTCACCTCCGGATAAAAGAACACCGTGATCGTAATGTCGCGTCCTACATACGGGGGGACACTCTTTGCCGTGTTCAGCACCGGCTGCGTCCAGAAAAGACTGGAGCCCAATGGCACGGGAGTTCCTGAGCTGTAATCGTTCTTCGCCGTTTGCGCTGGACTGCAGATCGACAGCAGATCACTATCCAGGCTAGCCAGGTCACGGCCTCGATCGAGGCTGCCATTCTGAGTTGAACCCTTGGTGCAATAGGAAATCGAGCAGTCCATCTGCATCAGGTTGCCGAGGGCCGGAATCGCAGGCCGGGCGTTTCCCCACTGCAAGTAGAACGCGTCGCACAACAGCGGAGCCCCGCTGGGCGGCTCGTTCTCGATTACGGCAATCGCCGGACGCGTGGCGCCGTCGAGTGTCACCGTGCGGCTTGGGTCTACCGCGGCTAGCCGATCTCGCAAGGCCACATAGAAGCTGTCTTTCGTTGGTTGCATGTTCATGTCCTACTCTGTCGCAGTCAGGTGATACAGGCAGTCAGCACCGCAGACCTTATCGACGATTACCGTTGCGATTCGCCAGACTCCGCCGTTCGTTACCACGCCTTGCATGCTCAGCAGCCAGGCGGAGATATCCTCGATGCCGTAGTTCTTTGCGGCCACTCGCAGCGCCATGACACTGACAACGATCTCCATGCGGCGGTTTCCGTCCTTGACCGGTTCCAGCATCTTTACGGCGGCGGGCGACACGGACAAGTCTTCCGCGGTTGGCGCTTCCAGCCCCAACTGGCTGCTCGTATCGCCGGAAGAAGGGTCCGACAATCGCAGCGTCACCTGCACTCCGCCAAGCGTCTGCAGCATGGCATCGGCGAATCGCACCGCCGAGCAACTGCGTCCTGCGATGATTCCGAGCTGGTCGGCCATGTCACGCCACCTTCTGCGCAACGTAGGGCGCAAGCATTTCCCTCACCGTCGAGTCCAGCAGCGTATCCGCGAAATAGGCGAAGTGCATCGCATTCAACGTGCCCTCGCGGACATTCACCGCCGGCATGGCTTGCGCATTTTTCACCAGCTGCGCGCAGGCGAACTTCACCGGGTCCGGCATCTGGTCGAAGCCGCTCGTGTACACCAGTTCCATCTCGTCGAAGTACATCCCCAGCGGATTGGGCAGCCAGGTTACTTCACCGGTGTCGACGCGGAAGTCGAAGGTGCTTACGTCCAGGTCGACCCAGGTGCCGGGCAGGCCGAATATCATGGCAAACTCCGACATCATCTCCCACATTGTCGGATCATTGCCCCGCCGCGGGATTCCGTAACGCGCCCGTCCTGAGATAAGTGGTGTGGTAGCTCCTTGAGGAATCTCCAGCGGCAGATATGTCAGCCTCATGACGCTCCGCCCCGGCGTCAGGCGTGCGCTTTCCGTGTACTGCGACGTCCAGAGCGTGGGACGATTGCAATGCGCATTGATGACAGCCGAAGCGGCCGACACCCATGACTCAGGGGTATCTGGCCCCAGCCCGTAAGCTTCGTATTCCGAATTGGCAAGGTAGTTCATTCCGTTGTCCAGTCGTCCGCTCAAGAGCGGTAAAAGAAGGCAGCGAACTGCGGATACCAGTCCGTCGCACACCTGTTGCGTGCCGATGCGGACCGTCCGCAGCTCGCTGCCTGAGAAGGGACTACTCGTCCCTCGAGTGCGTCCCCATACGAGGGACGCCGAAGTATCCGTTATCGGTCGACCACAACCTTGTAGTGAGCGTAGCTGGCGCCCTTCACCACAACGCCGCCGAACTTCACCACTACCATCTGCGAGGTCAGCGAGCTGGGCGTGCCCAGTTGGAAGACGCGCGGGCTGGGGTTGGTGAGCCAGTGGTACTCGATCATGTCTTCACTGACGATGTAGCAGGGCAGCTGAGCCGAGCCACTGCCCGGAACGCCGGTGTAGCTCAGCGACCACTCCGGAATAAGCGGCAGATCGCCGGCCTGTGTGGACAGCGTCTTCACCTTGAGGCCGGCAGTGACCTCGGTGGTCGACAGCACGACGTTGAATTCCTGCTTCATCTCGCGGTCGATCAGGTCGAGCAGTACAGGATTGGCATAGATCGCCGTCGGCCGCACCTCGTAGTTCGTGTTGGAAACCATCTGCGCGATCGTCGACTTCAGGCCATCAACGATGCTCTGCGTGGTCGTGATCGTCGCGACATTCCCGCCATCGTTGATCTGGCCGCACACACCGTAGTACTGCGACGTTGTAGGATTCGAGAGCGACGTGTCGTTGCCGTTCCACAGCGCGACGTCATGCGTCCGCAACAGTCCCTCGACGGAATCCGCCAGGTCCTTCGCCTGCAGATAGGCGAACTGGCTCTGCTGCGCTCCAACTTCGAGGTCGAAAACGTTGTAGTTGATCTGCGAAACCAGACACTTCAGCGGCACACTGCGCTCCACGCGGGTCGGAGTAACCAGCGTCGGCACAATATTGCGCGGATCAACGAAGCCGTTGGCCGCGCTCGGCGAAGGAATGCCCGTCTCCTCGAAGAAACGCGAGGGATGGCCGGTTGCCGGAACCTGCTTGATGCGTTGGCCGAACGGTCCACGGCGACGGACGATGTCGGTAATCTCGGTCTGGTAACGATCGATCTCGATCGCTCCCGGGCCCATATAGTCGGCGGCTGCCTGCAGATTTACGAATTGCGCTTTCATGATGTCCTTTCGAAAGGAAATGGCGGCCACCTGGGCCGCCACGGATTGAAAAACTCTGGTTGTACGAATGCCTAGATGAGGATGCCGGCGCGAGCTAGCTCAGCTTTTACTGCGATACGCTGCTCGATGCTCAGTCCCGCCAGCGCCTTTTCGGCGATGGGCATTTCGATCAGCGCGCCGCCATCGACCCCTTCTTTCGCCAGCAACGCGGTCACCACGGGCGACAGCGTCTTCCGGCGCGCGGTCACGCTCTGCGCCTTCAGGTCGTGGTTGGCCTTTTCCAGGTCAGTCACCTTGCTCTGCAGCGCCGAACTCGGTTGTGCGTTAGCCTGCAGCTCGCCGTCGTCGATGGCCGCGACGATGCGGTCGATCTTGGCGTGCAGCGAGGCAAACTGGCTGTCGAGATTCGATAAGGCGTCGGCCAGCGACTGCGTGGCCTGCGCCAGACGGTCGGCAATGCTGGGCATGTCGCCGCTGGTAGTAGTTTCCTGATCCATTCTGTCTCCTCTTACAATGTGGGATTCTGTATCGCTAATTGGTCTTGTCGACCGAAATCCAAGTCTGCGAGTAGGCTGCCTTGTCACGGCGCAATACCGCAGCTCCGGTGAAGGTAAAGTCGGTTACAGTCCAGATGTATGCCTCCTGGTTAGGCACTGTTGCGTTGGCGATCTCGTAGGACATGCCCAGCGTACTGCTCGGCTGCGCCCCAATCTCGGCCACGACTTCAGGAAAGTCGTGCGCAAAAAGGTATCCGCTGATTGCGATCTGGCCAGTGCTGGATGCTGTCTTACTCTGTGGCATGGGCACGATATCGGCGGCGGTGATAATGCCGATTTTCCGCCGCGTGTCGTGCGCCTCCAGCGACGGAGCATAGTCCAGCGCCATTCCCAGCAGCGAGGGCAGAGCCGTTTCCGTGGCGGCCCGCGTCAGCATCACGCGATGTCCACGGGCTCCGCTGGGCGATCGCTGCGAGGCAATCCCAACCAGCGTGAGTACGCCCTGAAACGGCAGGCGATTCGGATGTCCGGCGACCTCGGGCATGGTCACGGCCATGGCTTCCATTTGAAGATCCATAACTTCCTCCAGACAGCAATAGCGGTTAACACCAGGCCAAAGCTGCGGGCTGGCAGAGTGTCGTCCTGAGCGCCTTAGGGCAAGCCAGACGCAGTCGAAGAACCCCTATGTCACATATGCCATGCCTACTGCATCAGCGGAGCATCCGACGCCCCTCCGCGCTTTTCCGGTAACGGAGGTAGACCTCGCAGGCGGCGGACTTCGTTGATGGTCAGTACGCCACAGCCGATCAGAATCTGCTGGATCTGCGCCTGCTCCATCTCATTCGGTGCGTCGACGTCGGTGAAGACGAATTCCAGATCGTCCCAACCCAGCCTCTTGCTGATGGCGTCGCGGGTCAGATGCTCAGAGACCAAACGCGCTACCGGCACTACAGCCGTGCGAAAGGCGTCGTCATACTGTGTGGTAGCTGTATTCCGGTTGACGTCGCGTTCCAGGCCCAGCAGCATCGGAGGCAGATCGAACGCATCGGCGATAATGCGAATGAGGAATTCCTGCCATTGCAGCCGCAGATCGGCGTCGGTGCCGCCGGTAAAGTGCAGCACCTCGGGCTTGTTCTCCACCGTCAGAATCGGCACTTTACCGGTTCCTTCGATCTCATCCTGCCACCAGCGGATCAACCTCTCGTGATGTTGCGGACTCAGATTCTGCAGCCACAGGGCGTACTGCACCACTGCATTACTGGCCAGGCGCGAGGCGAAACGGTGCGCGCCCAGGAACTCGTGGATGGTCTCGAACGCCACCTCCAGCTTGCCCAGGCCAAATGGTGTGTGGGTGCGCGCATTCAGGCGGATGTAGGAGAGTTCCTCGTCTGTCAGACCAATCTCCTCCTGCGGCGTGAACGGCGCCATCACCTGCACATAGTGGGGCGAGGTGGGATTGCCATCCCAGTCGGTGCGAATGCGAATGCTGGCGCCGTCGACTGGCCACAATGTCAGAGGCCGTACGGCATCGCCACTGAGATCGAGTTCGAGCGCCCCGAAACCGCCCACCAGGATGTCCTCGAGCACCTGCTCAATCATCGAGCGAAAAGAGTCTTGCGGATTTGGCTGCTCGAAGTTCAGGGTTAGGGTCGCGATGCGCTCGTCCGCATCAGGAAGACCGTCGAGCGAGCGGCCACGACGCGGCTGAATGCGCCACTGCATGCCCGCAATACGATCTTTGATGGTGTTGATGGCCTTGCGCGCAATCGGCATTTCGGCAAAACGCCGTAAATTCGCCGGCGTTGGCTTAGGCATGACTCCGGCACGGCTCAGCGTGGGTGCCCCCGGAGTGAGGATGGAGGGCAGCGGCACCGTTCTACGGGCAGTTTCAGCGCTGCTTTGCAGCGCGGCAGGGGGCCGGCTACCCGGCCACGGAAGTTTGAGCAAAGACGATCCGGCGACGCGACGCAGTGCGCCACGCAGTGCATTTAAAGTATTCATGAGTTTGTCTCGAAAGCTATTGGTGAACCGCAAATAAAAAGGCGCTCCTGATGGAGCGCCTTTTGCCACACGTACTAGTCAGCGATTACAACTTCAAATCTCTGCGCGCCTCTTCGGCGATCTGCGGCATCTGCGCAACGCGCGCCAACTGGATCTGTCGGTCTTGCAGGACGAACAGTGCGAACGATATGCCTTCGTCTTCCCGATCAACATCATCTTCCGTGATCGCAGTCAGGTCACTCATCACGTGTTCCTCCCCCTCAAGGCCTTCGCGCATATCCGCGTAGCTGAACGCCAGCACCTTGGCCGAGTTGACATCGGTCGAAAGCGAAAGCGCATGAAACAGGTGGATTACGTCATTCGCGCGATATCCGCAATCGATCTTCAACGGGTCACCTGCGCGTGTGTAGCGCGCGACCGGAATATCCTGGCGCATGAACGGCCACACACCAGCCGACTCGAAAGCTGATCGCATCCGGTTGTACACCGCACGACGCCCTGCCTGTGCACGAGTCGTTCGTGCCGACGACTCCAGATACATCTGCGCCAGCTTCCCCAACTCCACTGCCGGCGACTCCGTCCGTACGGCCTGCATCGGCGCCAACTCCAATGCACCGGAGAACGATTGCTCCATCTGCGCCAGCAACCACTCACGGCGCGAGATCGGGCCGCGATAGTTGATGACCTCCGGCATCTCCGATTGCAGCAGCCGCCGCAACTCCTCCTCGTAGGACTCCAGCAGTTCGACGTCGACGTCTGAGTCGGCGCAGCGAACTCGCCGCCAATCGCGCGTAAAACGTACCTCGGTAAATCCGGCGCCGCCCTGTTCCAGCAGGACGACGCCCACATTGACGAACTCACCCTTCACGATGTCAGGAACGTAGCGGAGGAGGAAGAAATCGCAATGTTTGAGTTCAGCCATTAGCAGTTAGCATTTAACGCTTAGCCAAAACTGTTTATCGCTAGGTGCCAAATGCTAAGTGCTAGTTGCTAATTCACTCTTTCCTTCCAGTTTGGAAACGGATTTCGCGACGAATTCTTGAAAGCCAGAATCTGTTCACGCACGCGCGAGCGGCGCTCCAACAGCCGTTCCAGCAACCGGGTCAGATCGTCCGTTGCCCCGCCATACCACTCCGGCGGAACCTGCTCGGCCAGCGGCCACAGCGAGCCCTCCGGAAATTCTTCGATTCGGGTCAGCCACGGTTCGAAGCTATCCCACGATGTGATACACAGGTACACGTCGTTACGACCAAAGACCCCACGCAGCGGAGCGTCAGGAAAGCTCCAATCGCCCGCGTTGAAGCAATATCCCTGATCGATGAACGTTGCGGTCAGCTTGCGCTCGCGCGACTTTTTCCAGAAAGCCGCCTGGCGGCCGTTCGCGTTGCAGGTCCACTTGTCCAGCGCCAGAATGCCGGCAAAATCGCGCAGGTTACGCACTCGCGGAATCATCGTCTCCGGCAGGTAGTCGTAAACCTGTCCTTCAGTCGGCGAGATCACATAGCGCGAGCCGAACGATAGCCCAGCCGTAAACATCGTGCGCCGCCCACACAATTCCATGCGCAGGTCCGGCGTGTGTTCCACCAGCCAGGGATGCACATCGACGATCGCCGGCACCGGCACCGGCAGTCCAATCATCTCTCCCAACCGCGTCCCCAGCCAGTCGTTGACCAGCACCCGCGTGTGCTGCGGATTGTTCTGAAACTTGACCACGTAATAGTGGCCATCGGCGCAGCGCATCAGGTGACTCTGCGCGCCGCCGCGCATCCTGCGAACGTGTTGGACCGCCTGGATCAGCAAAGCAACAACCAGCCTCCGGCCGTTCAACGGCCGGCGCAATCAACTATCCCTGAGCCAGAGGGTCCCGGCGATATCGGCGACTTGCAGCTCACGCCGACGCCCGGTGAAAAGCGACAGGGCGATACCAAACTCCGACAATGTCAGAGCACAGGATACCGCCCTAAACGGTCATCGCGGCCGTACATCACGGCCGTCGCGCCCGCGTCACCTCCGCGAAATCAGCGGGCGGCACGTCGCTCCAGGATCGTCAGTGGGCGGTTCCCGAAGAGACAATCCTAAAGCGTGAGCGCCGCAAATTCGCTGGCGTACATCACACCCATGTGTGAGGAAAAGCCGCAGTTCGCGTTCGCTCCTCGCTTTTCGCCCTCGAAATACTGCGGGCCTTACCACGAAAAGCGAAGAGCGAACGGCGAAGAGCGAAAAGCGGTCTTTATCTACGCTGCCTGCTGCAGCCGATACTGTGCCTCCTCTGGCGACTTCGCCGGCGCAATGCGCAACTCGGCCCGCACTGCCTGTGCGATCGCCATCGCCATCACCGTATCGTCATGTCCGCCAGGCGCCGCGGCACACGAGCCGTCCGGATGCCGGATGAACGTACGGCACTCCTCCAGGAAGCGCGGACTGAAGAAGATGCATGTCCCATTGGCCAGCAATAACCGCAACTGCTCCAGCATGCGCGGACGCGTAACCACATTTGTCAGCCAGCCGGGCTGGCCACTCATCTTGTAGAGGTTCAAGCAGCCTTCTGACAGGCTGAGGTGCGCCAGCACCCCGTACCCATGATTGTTGCGCTCCACCGCAACCAGGGCGCCGTTATATCTCTGTGCCAGCACAGCCACTTTCGCCGCCAGTTCCTGCGGCGGAAGATGCCCACGCAATTCGGCGCACTGCATGCCGCCGCTCACCTCGATGACCTGCGCACAAGAGTAGTCGCCCTCGCTCCCGCCCCCTGCCGGATCGACGCCAATGATGTACTGCTTGGGCGGCGCTCCGTTCTGCGCCAGGATCGGCGGCAAGAACGTCAGCAGCTGTCCCTCATCACTCTCCTCCATTGCGGGCATGCTCTGCTTCAGACGCTTCTCGATAATGTCGGCGTCGAAGATGCAATCGCCCGAGGCCAGGAAGCAGCTCTCCGGATCTTCGGCAAACTCTTCGCGCGCGTGGTTGCGGAAGTTCGCCTGCACTTCCCGGCGAAACGCGATCTGCGCCGCATCGAGCCGGTGCTTCTGCATCAGCTCGACCTCTTCGTCGGTGAATTGCACGATCTCCACCGGCAGGCGATAGCTCCGGTCCCACCACCAGGGATAGAAGTGGCGAGCATAGCCAGTTTGCGGCGCGCGCTGCCACTCGTCATAAAATGCGCCGCCAGCGCCGTTGGGCGTCGACTCAAGAAAAATCTCGCCGTCCGGCGGCACCGCCGCGCGAAGTGAAGCCAGCGTCTCCGACACATCGCGCGGCCAGCGGGCGACCTCCGAGCAATGCAGATTATGGATGGTCAGCCCGCGGCCCGCGTTTGGGTCAGCGGCGGTCTCCACCCGGTATTCGCTGTCGAACACCGGAAAGACCAGCTGTCTGACGTTAGCGCGCGAAGTCATCAGCGCGCCCTTGCGCAGCTCGGCCGGCAGGTTCTCCAGCAAGCGATGCACGATGCGAAAAATCTCCTCTGCGGAACGCTGGTCGTGCGCGACCTGCACGCTCAGCGTGCCTTCCCGCGTGATGCTGCTGAGGAAAAAACGCGCCGCCACATAGGTCGTGATGCCGAGTTGCCGCGCCTTGAGCACGACGTTCCGTTTTGCGCTGGTGCGCTCCAGGTCGCGCTGCGCTCGGTTCAACTCCAGCTTGCGCAAATGACCGCTCTTGCCGCGTATCTTCAGCAACGCCCACATCAGGTACTCCCGCCACGAACCCGCTTCCGGAGAAGAGCGGTACGGTCCGATCCGCCTGTGCGCCGGCGGCTTCTCGTCCAAATGTTGGCCTACCCACGTCAACCACTCCGCACTGAAGATTTCCCCTTTTCCGGCCTCTTCTGCCGCGACAAGCTCTACCTGGGCCGCGTTCAGCGCAGCTTTAATCTCGTGCTTTCTCTTACTGACGACTTCGAGTTTTTTTGACTTTGTCGTAGAAGCCATAGAAATCCACTGTCACGCGCAGAACGTCGTGACCGCTGCTGAGATTTTCTTGCTTTATTGAATCGTCTGGCAGTAGAAGGTTGAGCCCTTCACCCAGTCGCTACTCGGCATGTTGAACGTGAACTTGATGGTCGAGGCGTTCACCAGGTTCTCCACACCAGTGTTGTTATTGCTCGGCCCCGCCAGAATCGAGGTGCCGCCGATAATCGGGCTCACATTGATGATCTGTGAGGTCAGCGACGAGATTGTGTATATCTCAACGTCGCTGGTGAAATTCTGGGAAGCACTGGTCAGCGAGCCGTAGGCGACCGTCGTTCCACCCATTGTCCACTTGTAGGTGACGGCTGTGCTGGTGGTGGAATGCGTCCAGCGCGCCGAGCACTTCAGGCCCTGTCCCGCGGCGAACGTTCCGGCCGGCAGCGCGGCGGTGTAGATCGTCTGGTCGGCGCCGTTACCGCTGAGCTGAGCCGTGTTTCCCTGCAGCGACCCTACCACAATGTGGGAGCCCTGCATTGGAATCGCAGGCTTGTTCGACAAATCGTTGTAGCTGCCTGAAGTCGCCACCGTCGCCAGCGAGCTGCCGTTCAGCTTGAGGCTGGTCGTATCGACGTTTGCGGCATAGACATTCGACCAGCGACAGCTCAGCGAGCCGTTCTTCTGGCATACGCTAAGCGGGCTGCCAATGTTTTTCTCGGTGGTATCGCCGGCATTCCAAGCTGGAACCAGGTCCCACTTTGTGGGATCGTAGCCATTTCCCGGTCCCAGGAAGCGGTAACCCCAGCGCGCCATGATCTCCGGCGACTGTCCAAAGGTCGTGCGGTTGTGTCCGAAGATCTGAATACCGCCTGCAATGATGCTGCTGTTGTCGCCGTCGCCCGAATCCGCCAGCAGCGTGCCGCTGGACGACGTCACCCCGAAGACCTCGGTTGGCGTGCCGTTCGGATTTCCCTGTACGAAGGTGTTCGATTGCAGGGTGAAAGCCTGATTGCCGAAGACTACGCCGTTGCTCAGGTAGAACACCGGCTGCTTCAGCGCCGCAGCGCTGTTGGCGATCGTCTGACCACGCACCATGTCGTTCAGGATGTTGACGTAGCCGTTCAGGTAGAAGTTTTCCTGCTCGTACTGGATGGTTCCGGGCCCCGCGTTCTTCACCAGGTTCTGTTGCGTGGTGCCGAACGCATAGCCGCCATCGAGTTTGATCGATGCCAGCACCGTCGGATCGGTCGTAGTCGCCAGGATCACCGGATCCTGCGCAGGCGGATTGCAAATCGAGCTTTCAGCCTCGGCCTTGAGGCCATGAATCGTCAGCGTTCCAGCGGCATTGAAGTTCGCGGCAATCAGCGACGTCTGGTTGCAATCGCCGCTGATGCCGTTCAGCACCGCGACCCCCGCGAGATTCGTGAACGCCACGCCGGAGCCATGTACCGCGCGATTGCTGGTGACGTTGGTGATCGCCGACTGCGTCGCCGCATAGCCGATATCCTCGAAGTTGTGGTTGTAGCAAGCTGAGAACTCGACATCGTGGACGCTGGCCACCTCGCCCATGTTCTCGATCTTCAGGCAATCGCCCGCCGTCTGGTTCGTACCGTTGCCGACGATGCGCAGGAAGCCGATCTCGCCCCAGTGCCACCACTGCGGATTCGCCGTGCCGCTCCCGACCGTCGAGGTCGCAACCAGATCGGCATTCAGGCCGTCCGCCGGCTGTAGAATCGTGCCGTGATTGGTCGATGTCCCCGCGCCCAGCAGGCGTGCGCCCGGCAGCGTAACGATTCCAGCGGTAACGTTATTATTGCCATTGTTGTATGTGACCGTGCCGTTGATGGTGTAAGTGGTCGGCGCCAGCCGCAGCGTAACCGAGTCGTACAGCACGAAGCCCGGTCCGGTGTACGGCGCCGTGCGATCGTCGATCACTGCGCCCAGCACGCTGCCGTTGTTGTAGGCGGCGTTGATCGCATCCTGGATTCCGTTGTAGTGGCTCACCAGGAATGACACCCCGGGAATGTTCTGATACGTGAGCGCCGTTGTGCTCATGCCCGAGCTGTTGAAGCCGCCGATAACGTTCCCGCCGACGCTCCACTGATACCCGCCGGCACTCGGGACGTTATATGCCACAATGTCGGACTGATTCAAAATCTCGGAGCTGCTGACGCCGCTGTCACCCGCGGCCACTCCTTGATACTTCTCGTTCTTCACCGTCACGTGCGAACCGCTGCTGGCCACGCCCTTCTGGTATGCGGAAGTGCGGTTGTCGTAGGCCTCCACGCCGTCCAGCAGAATCAGGCTCGAGGCCCCGTCTACCTGGGCGATATTTGGCGCCGAGCTGGGAGCCACGCCGCCATCTGACGACACAAGCTTGTTGGCGATTACATTCGAGCTTCCCACCAGCGCCAGACACGGCCCGTAGGACTGATTGCAGTCAAGGTCGTCGACTTCGATCAGCCGTGAAGCCTCGATCTCCAATCCCCCGAGATCGGGCTGCGCCACCAGCGGCGGATTCCACGCCCCGCCCCACCACTGGGTGTCGCGCACCGAGCTATTGCTGGCGTACTTCAGATGCACGCCGTGCGTCGGATAACTCGGAATCGAGGACTCATGCGGCTTGGCGCCCAGCAGGGAGTTCTCGTTGGCCCACATTGTGGGAGTTCCTTCGATAAAGATATCGTCCCAGTCTCCGGCATTGTTGCCGGCATTCGACTCCGAGATATTGGGCGAGTTGATGTTCTCGAAGGTTGCGTAGAACTCCGGCAATCCCAGGCCATACAAGTTGCAGTTGCCGACGTTGATCCAGGTCACACCGCCATCCCGCATGGTGCAGCCTACCGACTGGCAGAACTGCGCCGGTCGCACCGCCGCGGTCGTTCCCACCGTCTGCGTGTAGAAGGCATAAGCGCCGGCGTTGTTCGAAGTGGGCTGAATGATCTTTGGCTCCAGATAGGCGTGGCCCGCAAGCCAATCACCGCCCTCATTGGCGTCGAAGTGCATGCCGTACAGTTTGTTCATGTAGGCCGTAGGCCCGTCGAAGACGTTGCCCCCCGAAACCACATGCCAGCCATCACCGGCGTTGCCGTTCGCCTGCGACATACCGGAGACGTGTCCATCACCGCCCCATACCACGCCATCGCCGCCGCTGCTATCCGAAACCGTGTTGTACATGTCGTTCTGCGCCGCCAGCACCAGGATGTTCGCACCGGTAAAGCTGCGCGCGTGCACCCCATGGATCTTCATGGAGTACGCGGCGGGCGCGAAGATGCCGAAAGTGCCGACGTTGGCGCCGTCCAGCGCGCAGTCGAGAATCTGCGTAGCGTCAGCGGTGTGGAAGTTGTTGTTGTTCACCACCGGATCGGCAAAGTTGGCGATGAGCGGAGCGGACGTCCCCGAAGTCAGCACCGTCGACGAGGCCTGCAAAATCGAACTCGCCGGACACGCGATCACCACGTTCGGCGCGCTGACATTAATCCCCGGATTGCCGTTGAAGGTCCACGTCCCCGCGCCAAACAGAATCGTCACCGGCTTGTTGGCCGCGATGGTCGCGTTACAGGTTTGGCTGGGAGCGAAGCCGCGCGCGTCCACCGTGCCGCCGGCTGCGGGAAGTGCGCCGATGGCTGCGTTGATCTGCGCGCAGGGATCGCTCTGCGGAAAGCGCGATGGATTGGGCACGCCGTTGGTGGTCTGCACCGTGAGGGTCGTGAAGTTGCCGGTATTCGGCGTCACGCTGCCGATAGGCGGCGGCGAAGACAGATTCCCGCCTCCGCCCGAGGCATCGACATAAGCTTTGTTCGCGGCGTCATTCGGATTCTGCGGAGCCGGCACCGAGGGCGAACTCGAAAACGTCTTTACGCCGTTGACCGGCTGATTGTCGGTCAGGTCAATGTAGTGTGCGTCTGCGTAGTCACGCGTCAGGAACTGCGCTGCCTGGTTCGCCGGAACCAGCTTGCTGCGGATCGCGCCGATGGTCGTCTGCTGCGTCGCCGGAACGGACCAGATTTCCTGCGAGGTCGACCCGTCGTTCAATTTGTAGGTCACCCGATAATACGATCCGGCGGGAGTTGCACCGCTATTCGGCGCCAATCCGGCGTTGAACTGACCCTGCGGCCCCAAATCCACCGTGAGCGAGCCCGCTGCAATCGGCTGGCCCGCTGCCGTGGTAAACCCCGACCACAGGATGACCACCGTCCCTTGCGCCGGTGAGCCATCGGCTCTGTATACAACATCGCTTACCTCACACAATGTCAGACCATCGAAAGCCGGCAGCGAATGCGGCAGGGCCAGAGCGAAAATCAGTGATACCAGGACAGAAAAAAACCGCCCTGCAAGGCGGTGTGTGTCGGGCATGATGAATGCCTCTCTCTGAGATGTACTAGTCTTGTCCCACAAAGTGGGAGGTTAAAAGGCGCGATGGAAAGCCGCCGCATCGCGAACGTCAATTCCTTCGAAATCTGCTGAGGACCGCCTTCAGCCCGGCTTCTGCGAGGTTTCGTACTGGCGCATGAACTCTTCCACGCTGTCCACATAAACGTCGGCAAAGTCGACGACGTTGCGGCGCGACTGGATCATGTCCATGGCGTCAAGCCGGCTGAAACCGAGAGCGCGAAGCACCGCCAGGGCCATCATGGGCGCGCGATGCACGCCGGCAGCGCAGTGGATAAAAACTCGCGATTCGGCATCGTCGAGCGCTTCCAGAGCGAAGTCCACGCCGCGCTGGAAAAGCTCAGGAGGCTTGGGACGAAAGTCGTCGTCGGTCGGATTCCACAGCACCGCGACCCCGTACGGGCCGGCCAGCTGCGTGTCATCGAACTCGATCTGCATGTCGATTATGTGCGTGACCCCGGCGCGGACCACCTCCATCATTTTCTCGTCGTGCCAGATGCCCCCGCCGACCGCAATGCGGTCAGTCACCCAGGTCATGTCCATGCAACTACTTTCTCCTCGCCCCCAGGAACCAACGTCCCAGTCGATGCCAAACTTTTATTCTACAAGGCGGCCCGCTCAGGCCACCTCCGGCTCCGCTGTCGAAGGCGGTACGCCGATCTTGTCGAAGAACAGGTCGATTGGATGCACCTGTGCCGGCTGTGCTGCCGCTTCCTCCGTCCCCGGAGCGGGCACGGGCAGCGCCGCCGCAGCGGCGTTTTCGTCGTCAGGCAAGGGGATGTCATAGAGGCCGGCCAGGGCAAACAGCTCCTTGGCGGCCGCCAGATTTCCCGAGCTGGCAGCGCTGATGATTGCCTCGGTGATCTTTTGCGCTGAAGCCCACACGGTGCGCTTCAACCGGTCAACGGTAATCTGCTTAGCCTTCAGCGATGCATACTTCGCTGAGGACTTGCTGCTCTTCTTCGATTTCGAAGATTTCGAGCCCGCCGGCTTGGCGGACTTGCCCTTGTTGGCGGTCTGCGGTTTCTTCGCCGCGCCTTTCTGCGGAGCGGCGACCGCAGCCGGCTTCTTGCCGAAGCGGCTGGAGCTTTTTACGAGTGCCATGATGTCAACCCTTTATGTCGTGCCGAAATAGAGCCCTGCCATCCCGCGGCCACAAAGCCACAGGACAGACAACGAAGCTCGCGATCGTCAGCGAGCCAATCTCGCGAAGCGACGACGAGCCCTGGGATTTGCCTTGGGGCGGAGCGAACGCCCAAGACGGCCCGGCCAGAAAAATGGCCGTCACTAGCAGGGCGAGAGCGGAAGCGAGCCCGGAAGAATTGGCTCCCAGAAACACAAAAACCCAGCACGAGGGCTGGGGTCTGGATGGGAGGCTTCTCTACGGAAGCAATTCCCTTGCTTCAACTCTGAATCCACTATAGCACGTGGAGGGGGCAAAAGAACAAAATTTTAGCACTTTTTATCTGGCTTGTTTCCAGCACCTTACGGCTTATTGTTGTGTTTTGCCATATTGACACGTAAAAAATGCACGACTTAGCAATTGATAATAGTTACGCTTTTAAAACTGCGACAGAATTCAGACCCTCCCATCGAAGTATTGAGCCGAGCCGAACGTCCAGTGCTTCTGTCCGACTGCTTCTGTCCGACCCTGGTCGCCTGAAATCTTCCCAACGAGGATGCGGCGTCCCGCCGTCGAAGATCAGTACCCCTTCTCGAGCCACGTCTCCGGCTCCGTATAGCAAAAAAAGATAACGCAAAATCCGCTTGCGTAGTCCGTTGAACGATCCTATATTTCTCGGTTACCGAGCTCAATGCCGTATCAAGAGTCAATAGTATTCGGGCTCAGGAGGCGTTGCATGCCGACCCCGAGGAACGAACTCGCTGTTCTGGGGCGCCAGGACGGAAAAAGAGGGGCTACGAACAGAATTACATTGTTGGAGATCGCCTGTATTCTCTTCGCGTTTTGTGTTAGCACCGCGATTGCATCGCCGGCGCAAATGTTAACCGCGCTGCACAGCTTCACCGGATATCCCTCCGATGGAGCGGGGCTTGACTCCGCACTGGCGCGGGGCTCGGATGGTAACTACTACGGGACCACCAGCGCGGGCGGAGACAACTGCAGTCCTTACGGCTGTGGGACGGTCTTCAAGATCACCCCCGACGGGACGGAGACCATAATCTACAGCTTTTGCTCTCAGCTCAACTGCGCTGACGGCGAGGGTCCTTACGGTGCCCTGGTTCAGGCGCCGGACGGCAACTTCTACGGGACCACCAACTCGGGAGCCGACGGTGGCGGCACGTTCTTCAAAATCACCCCCAGCGGCACCCTGACCACGCTCTACAGCTTTTGCTCCCAACGCAACTGCGCTGACGGAAGGTCCCCTAACGGCGTCGTGCTGGCTACAGACGGCAACTTCTACGGGGTCACCAGCGGGGGTGGGTCTAATAACAACTGCACCCTCGGCTGCGGGACGATCTTCAAAATCACGCCCGGCGGGACGCTGACCACGCTCTACGTCTTTTGCTCTGAGAACAACAACTGCCCCGACGGCTACAATGCTTGGGGGCTGATTCAGGGCAGGGACGGCAATTTTTACGGGGCCACCGGCCACGGCGGGGCCAGCGGCGATGACTGCGGCGGCTTGGGCTGTGGGACGATCTTCAAGATGACCCCCGGCGGGACGCTGACCACGCTCTACAGTTTCTGTCCTCTCGGAAATTGCCGGCTGGAGGCTCCTGACGGCCAGATCCCCAACGGCAAGCTGCTGCAAGCCAATGACGGCAACCTTTACGGAACCACCACCGAAGGCGGAGCCAACCAGGTCGGCTTTTGTGCAGAGTTCGGGTGTGGCACCATCTTCAAAATCACTCCGAGCGGCGACCTGACCACGCTCTACAGCTTTTGCTCTCAAAACAACTGCGTTGATGGCTGGAATCCTAGCGCCGCGCCGGTGCAGGCCGCGGACGGCAACCTTTACGGAGTTACCTACGCAGGCGGGACCAGCCGCTACTGCGATTATGGTTGTGGCACGATCTTCAAAATCACCCCCAGCGGAACCCTGACGACGCTCTACAGCTTCTGTAGCAGCAATGGGTGCCCTGATGGCCTGCTGCCCAACGCCGCGCTGGTGCCGGCTCCCGGCGGCAACTTTTACGGGACCACCGACGGTGACGGGGGCAGCAATTACGGTACGGCCTTCCGTTTCACCGCTCTGCACACCTGTGCGGTTTGTCCGAGCGTCGAGTGAAGCTGACGGCCGGGGTGACCCACGGCGCTGGGTTCGAGACAGGACTGACATCAGGACACTGCCCCGACAGATGTCCGCAACTTGCCTCCACTTCCCTTGCCGTTTATCGTTGCTTCTGCGATGTCTCACAAGAAGCGCCCACATTCCAGCTCTCAAAAACCGCAGCCCAAGGTTCCGCTTGCTCCGTCGAAGCCGGCGAAGACGCCCGCTCCCGCCGAGCAGGCCGACGGCTCGCCGAAGCCAACCGACACCAACGCCGACAAATCGGCGAAGCCGTCGCGCAACGGCAACCAGAGCCAATCGGCCAGCGACGCCTCAACGCGAACTTACTCGATCCCTGACTACCGCCTCGAGAAACCTGAGTTCCGCATCTTCATGTCGGGCGAAGGCTCCAGCGTCGAGTACCGCATCGAAGGCGAT
>DATHQX010000104.1:0-2765 GCA_035482295.1 Verrucomicrobiia bacterium | reverse complement strand
AGGATTTCGAGGAAGCTGTCGTCAAGGGTGCGATTCTTCGAGATGGCCTCCGCCAGAGGGATGCTCTCGATCTTCGTGCCATGCAGAACCACTAACCGTCCGAACTGGCCCTGGTGCACCAGATCGATTGCCGCCAGGCCGTACCGTGTTGCCAGCATGCGATCAAAAGCCGACGGAGTGCCGCCGCGCTGAGTGTGTCCAAGGTTGACGGAGCGCGTCTCGTAGCCGGTGCGCTTTTCAATCTCCTCGGCTAAGGCCTGCCCAACGCCACTCAGCCGCGCGTGCCCGAAGGAATCAACCTTGGTGCCGACCGTTGCCTGTCCGCCGGACGGCAGCTTCGCACCCTCGGCAACGACGACGATGCCGTACTTCTTGCCGTGATCGTGGTTGTATTTGAGGAGCGCGCAGACATGGTCGAGGTCAATCGGCTTCTCCGGAACCAGAACCACGTGCGCGTTCCCGGCAACGCCTGCTGTGAGTGCAATCCAGCCCGCGTCGCGGCCCATCACCTCGCAAACGATCACGCGATTGTGCGCTTCAGCCGTGGTATGCAGGCGATCGACTGCTTCAGTCGCAATGCTCACCGCCGTGTCGAAGCCAAAGCAAATGTCGGTTCCGTTCAGGTCGTTGTCGATGGTCTTGGGAACACCCACGCCGGGCACTCCGGCCTGGATGAGCGCGTTCGTCACCGACTGCGTGTCGTCCCCGCCGATGGCGATGAGAGCGTCGATCTTGTTGGCTTTCAGGTTGGCGACACACTTCTCGATGCCGCCCTCGATCTTGCGGACGTTAGTGCGCGATGTGCGAAGGATGGTGCCGCCCATCGTCAAAATGCCGTCTACCTTCTCGAGCGTCAGCGGAATCGTGTTGTTATCCAGCACTCCGCGCCAGCCCTCGAGAAAGCCGACAAACTCGTCCCCATAGTGGTTGATTCCCTTTTTTACTACCGCGTGGATCACGGCGTTCAGACCCGGGCAGTCTCCGCCACCCGTCAACAGACCGACTCGCATTGCTGTGCGCTCCTAGGAAAAAGCTCCGCAGTGATGATAAAGGGACTGGCCGCTGATTCAAAATGAGGCCCGCCGATCAGACTGCGCGAAGCCTCATTGCGTCACCGACGGACCGTTGCCGCTGGAATCTGTAACCGAGATATAGGCGAGTGTGATGTTCCTGACTTCGTCGGCCGTAGGGGCGCGCGCCGGCGTGCCCTTCTCTTCGACCTCGACCAGCAATCGTACTATGCCATCCTTCACAGCACTGGAGGGCAGCGGAATGGTGTAGACGGCGCCGCCCTGACGCTCCTGGGCGCCGAATGGCGATATGGTGCCGGCGATTTCGCCATTGCGGATGCGCACGATGATGCGCAAATGTGCCTTGAGGGGACCGACGCTGACGCGCGCCACAAGCGCCTCACCAGCGGCCGCCGCTCTCGGAACCGGCAGATCGTAGATGCGCTGCCTTGCTGCGGCAAAGAGAGAGCCCGGCCATGCAACAGCCAAAGCCAGAATGAAGAGCTGCGTGCGCAGCCTTCCCGGCCTGAGGAACTCCTGCATAAGACTCAACTAGAACGTTCCGACGGAGACGGCCGCCAGGCTGCTCTTGAAATTCGCCTGGGCGACGTGTGGCTCCAGCGTCGGCTTGCCTTCCGGAATCACAACGATCCGAAGCGGCTCGTTTGCCTTCAGCATATTCCGCGCAGCCAGAGCCTTCAACGTATCGCCGATCGGCACGGTAAAGCTCATCGGCCCCTCATGATGGTGCGCGCCAAAAAACTGCAACGTCGCCGCATAGCTGGGGCTGTCCGGGTTGAGACCAGAGGTGTCCTGTGGGGGGTTGACGAAGACGTTGAATGAAAAGCCATGCGCGCTGGGAGGATCCTGAATAGTCACTTTCGCAACGAGGTTCGATTGCTGCGCCGCGAGCACCGTTTGGGGCACCGAGACTTGGCTCTGCGCAGGCATTCCCAGGTTAAGCGCGTGGCTGGTGAGTCCTCCCGGAAAACTCTGTGCGGGAGCAGCATTCGGCTGCGGTAGGGCAGCCTCTACGACGCTCTCGCCTGAACCCTTCTCATATGCGTAATCGAAATTGCCGATCGTGGCGTAAGCGCCGGCCGTCGCCGTCGACACCGGATTTCCCTTCTCGTCATGAAAGAACAGGAAAGGTTCACTGGTCCACGCCTGCAGGTCGGGTCCGGCAGGCAGCGTGGGCAGATTCAGCTTCTGCTGCTTGCGTGTCCACACGTCCCAAAGCCGGTCGATGTTAGCGTGATGCAGAAAGAACAGCGGATCGATGGGCGAGAGCATGTCTTCCATCAGTCCGCCAACGCAGTTGTGCACATTGTTGTGCGGCTGGCCTTCGAGAATTCCAAAGCCTGCCGCCTGCGAGTGAAACAGCGCCTTGTCGCTGCCAAACGAGATAAAGTCCTTGGGCGCAAGCGCCTTCGTAATCGTCGATAACGCGACAGCCTTCTTTGTCGGCTTGTCGAAGCCGGGATGTCCTGCCGTTAAGGCCCGTACACCCGGAGGCGGGACAAACATTGGATCGCTCTGCACCTGCGTCCACAGGTCATTCATCGATCCATAGCCGCGCAGAGTCTGCTCCTTGACCTGAGCTGCGGAGAAAGACTGCCACAGCGAACTCATCGGATTCGACAACTGCGCATTAAAAGCCTGGTAGCTGCTGATGTAGGCCGGATCCGCCGGGTTGAGGACCCCCTGAAAGAGCTGCTTTGGCACTCTCGGCAAAGCCGTCCAGTCCCAGAAGGG
>DATHQX010000103.1:0-6294 GCA_035482295.1 Verrucomicrobiia bacterium | reverse complement strand
CGCCACACGCCGACAGCATGATAGAATTTTGTGCACGCCGCTTTCCTGCGTTTCTGAGATATCAGGTTCTGAGAGTTCAGGTTTGATCGAACTGGCACCGTCAATTCTTTCGGCTGATTTTGCTCGGCTCGGCGAGCAGGTGCGCGCCGCCGCCGAGGGGGGTGCAAGTGTCATCCACGTTGATGTCATGGATGGCCACTTCGTCCCCAACCTGACCATCGGTCCGCCGGTCGTAAAGTCTCTGCGCAAGGTGACGAACCTGCCGCTCGACTGCCACCTGATGATCGAGAATCCTGACGAATTTATTCCCGCATTTGCCGATGCCGGTATCGACTGGATGTCGGTGCATCAAGAAGCGGTTCGCCATTTGAACCGCACGCTGCATCTGATCAAGAGTCACGACTGCCTGGCCGGCGTAGTCATCAACCCGGCGACGCCGGTCGAGACCCTCTCGGAAGTGCTCGACATTGTCGACTATGTGCTCGTTATGTCGGTGAATCCGGGCTTCGGTGCGCAAAAATTCATTCCGTCCACGCTGCACAAAATGCGGCGATTAGCCGAAATTCGCAGTCAACGCGGGCTGCATTACCGTATCGAAGTAGATGGCGGAGTGGGGCTCGATACCGTCGCCGATGTGGTGCACGCAGGTGCAGAAATTCTGGTCGCGGGCAACGCCGTGTTCGGGAATGGTGATCCAAGCAAGAATGCGCAGGCTCTGCTGAAGGCAGCGACAGAAGCCGCTCTGCTGAAAGTTTAGGTTTTATTTTTGTGTGGGACCGGGTCTCTGACCCGGTCAGGCCGGGCAACGCCCGGCGGGTAAGTGCGGCCGACACTATCAAGGCTCGTCGGCCTCACGAAGCAAGACCAAGTTCCGCTCAGTGGCTGGGTTCCAAGACCCGGCCCTACACGACCAAATCGAGGTCCTATGTCACGTCGCATCACGTTGATGACCGTTCTGGGCATGCTGCTGCTGATCACCGCCGCCTGCACCAACAAAAAGTCGGTGAACCCGCTGGCCGGAGTCAATTCCAAGCAGCCAGACAAGATCCTGTTCGACAAGGCCATGGACGCCATGCGGCACAACCGCTTCGACGTGGCCCGCCTGACCCTGCAGACCCTCATCAACACCTACCCGAACTCCGAATTCATTGCCCGCGCCAAACTGGCGGTTGGCGACTCCTGGTACGCGGAAGGCGGCACAGCTGCCCTGGCGCAAGCCGAGCAGGAATACAGCGACTTCGAGATCTTCTTCCCCAACATGCCGGAAGCTGCCGAAGCGCAGCTGAAGATCGCCAACATCCATTATCAGCAGATGGAAAAGGCCGACCGCGATTACACTCACGCCAAGCGCGCCGAAGACGAATACCGCAAGATGATTCTGCAGTACCCCGACAGCAAACTTGTTCCGGAAGCCAAGCAGCGTCTGCTGGAAGTGCAGGAAGTGCTGGGCGAGCGCGAGTTTGAAATCGGACGCTTCTACTACCTGCGCCAGTCCTACGTGGCGTCGATCGCACGCCTGCAATCGCTGGTGGACAAGTATCCGCTGTACAGCCGCGCCGACGAGGCTCTCTATTTGCTGGGGCAAGACTTTGAAGGCCAGATCGCGCGGGCACGTGCGATACCGACCTGCGACGCGAAGTTCCTGCCACGCGGTTGTATGCTCGAGAAAAACAAAGGTGCTTACATCGCGGGTCTGACTAAGGAGGCCTCGGACAATTACGCGAAAATACTCACCCGCTATCCCCTGATGGATCGCTCCGACGATGCCGCCAAGCGCCTGGCCGCCCTGCACCAGCCGGTCCCTCGGCCCACCAAAGCAGACGTCGCGAGAAACAAAGCCGAAATCGATAGTCGCGGTGACTCGTCTACCGTCCAGGGATTGATGAATCTCATCAAGCGCGGCCCCGATGTCGCCAACGCGGCGCGAATCGGCGATCCTCCGCTGGTTGACCCCGAGCCGATAGCCGGGACCGATGTTGTCCGTAGAGAGACGACAGCTGCCATGGGCCTGCCCGACAAGGGCAAGGACACTGTGGGAGTACAAATCCTGAATCCCGAGCAGCCGGGAGCCACGCCTCCTGATGCGACCGTGCCCGGTCGTTCGCCCTTTGGAAATGCCCTCGCTGTGGCCTCGCCACCAGCCAAGCCTGATCCCAATGAACTCACTCCGAATGCGCCCCCCGATCCCAACGAACTGAAACCGACCGACAACGGCGTCGATCCGGCCCTGCCTCCGCCCACGCAGGTCAACGAAATTCAACAGGGACATTCCTCGTCTTCCGCCACGGCCAGCGCTGACAGCTCCGCGCCTGCCAGCGACCAAGAGATCTCCAGCAGCAAGAAAAAGAAAAAGAAGGGCCTCAAAAAGCTTATCCCGTTCTAGAGACAGACCTCGGACACTGCACTCCGGACCTCAGCGGTCTCAGACCTCCACAATCGACCCAGTAGGCGAGGTCTGAGGTCCAAGGTCAGCTCTCTACGCACTAGGTGCTGACCACTAGTAACCGGTTACTACCCTTCTGCGTCATTGACTTGGGGTGTAGCTCGGGTTACCTTCGGGCTATCTCCCCTCATCAGAGGAAACCTTTGGCCCGGAAGATATTGCTCGCCGATGACAGCGTGACCGCCCAGAACATGGGGCGGAAGATTCTCGCGGACGCGGGATACGAAGTCATTACCGTCAACAACGGGTCCGCCGCTCTGAAGAAGATCGCCGAGCACAAGCCCGATCTCATCGTTCTCGACGTTTATATGCCCGGCTACAGCGGGCTCGAAGTCTGCCAGCGGCTCAAAGAAGCGCAGGAAACCTCGCGCGTTCCGGTGCTACTCACGGTGGGCAAGCTGGAGCCCTTTAAGCCCGAAGAAGCCAAGCGTGCCCGCGCCGACGCCTTCATCGTCAAGCCCTTTGAAGCCAGTGAGTTGCTGAGTGCCCTCAGCAAGCTCGAAGACAAGATTGTGCCCCGTCCTGAGGCCTCAAAACCAGGCCGCTTTGCCCGCGCCAATGCCGCGCTCGACGAAGCCAAATACGACAAGACCGTCGCGGTCGAAGAAGACTCAGGATGGAAAAACCGCATCGTCTTCCCCAAGAAAAAAGACAAGGCCCAGGTTGCACAAGAACAAGAGGAAGCCGACGAGTCCGCGTACTACAACCCCATGAACAAAGACCTGCGCACGGTCATCGAGCGCAGGCCGATCGACGAGCCGCATGAGGCGCGACCGGAGGCAAGCGGTTTCGAAGAAGCCCGCGTCGATCTTGGCGCCCTGGCGCCCGAAGGTCTGCCCAAGGACGTGACTCCGGAAGAGATTGCCGCGCTAGCGGCAGCCGCTGCCCAGGTAAAGGGCAAGATTTCCGAAGCCCGGTTCGATGAACCCCCGGTCAACGAAACCAAGGTCCACGAAACCAAGACCGACGAAACAA
This sequence comes from Verrucomicrobiia bacterium, assembly GCA_035482295.1. Taxonomy (GTDB): domain Bacteria; phylum Acidobacteriota; class Terriglobia; order Terriglobales; family Acidobacteriaceae; genus Bog-257. The sequence continues at coordinate 2,876 of DATHQX010000103.1, read as the reverse complement.
GGTTGCACGAAACGCGGTTCGTCGAAACGAAGGTTGCGGAAGCAAAGTTCGTCGAAGCCCAGGTTGCCCAGGCGAAGTTCGCCGATGCAGAAATCGCCGAAGAGAAGTTCGCCGAGAATAAGGTCGCCGAGCCGGTTCGCGCCGATGGCAAACCTGAGCCGAAGCCGGAAGCCGCCTCGCCCGCCGAACCCCCAAAGGAAGTCTCTGCGCCAGCGCCGTCAGTCGCCACCTTTGCCGAGCAAAAGTCCGAAGAAAAAATCGACGCGAACATCGCAGCAGAGATCGAAGCGAAGGTCGAAGCCAAGATCGAAAAAGAGAAGATCGCAGCAGTGAAGATCGAGGCAGAAAAATCAGCCTCTCCGACCTCCGAGGATCTGATGGCCGCCATTGCTGCCCTCGAGCCGGATCCAGTTCCAGTCACATTGTCCGGCGCAGGCTCCGGCAACGGATCCTGGTTACATGACGCGCGCAACTCGAACGCTGACGAGCCAGTAACCATGGCCCTGGCCGCGGCAGTAGCGGCAGGCTCTTCCGCAGTAGCTTCCCGTTGGACGGCGGTTGCCGTCGCAGTCGCCCCAGAGGAATCTGCGATTTCTCTCGAACTCGAGATGCAGAAGGCCTCTGCAGCATTGGCCGCAGCTGAGGCCTTTCGCGCTCCAGTGGTCACGCCGATTCCGGAGCACCAGTCACCGGCAGCTCCGCTTCAGGAAGCCCAGCCATTGCCGGCTCAGTCCGAGCCAGTAGTAGAAGCCTCCGCTCGCGTAGAAACGGCGCCAGCCGAGACCTCGAAGTCAGAGCCAGTGGTCTCGGTTCTCGCGACTCTCGCTCCGAGCGCTGAGCCGGAAGCAACCACGACATTGAGCAGCGCGAGCAACGCTGCCGGTACGAATGACGCTGTCACGAACGCTGACGTAGCCGCGACAGTATCGAACGCTGCCGCCGAAGCCATCACTGAGGCGGTGAAAGAACTGGAAGCCAAAGCTGCGGCCTACGCCGAGCAGATCAGGCCGCCGGCATCGGCGCCCGAACCTGCTCCCGTAGAGGATTTCAAAGTGGCGTTTCCGCTCGATGTGCCGGTGCCGGTTGCAGCCAGCGTGGATGCGCGCGCCGAAGCCGGACCTGCGGTCGAGAGTTCCCATGCTGCCGGCGATGTTCCCAAAGTCGAGTCGGCCAAGCCAGAGGCACCAGAAACCACACACCAGGAACTAAACCAACCGGTAATCGAAGCCCCGAAGCCCGAAGAAACGTCCCGGGGAAATAACGAACAGAAAGACGAAGAAGCAAAAATCGAAGCTGCCTCACCGGTCATCGTGCCCGCCGCCGCAAAAGAAGATGCACCGGCAACGCCCGCAGCAACGCCTGAGAGTGCTCCAGCCCTCGTCAACGAGCTTTCCGCGGAGTCATCTTCCACCCAGCAAGTTTCTTCGAACGCGACGGTGTCAGCGACAGTTTCTTCAGATGCGTTTTCGAAAGACAAGATTTCACTACACATGGCAGCGGCGCTTGACGAATTGGCCGCAGGAGGCATGTTTGATATGGCGAAAAAAGAATCTGAAATAGCAGCGACCACTGCCGCAGCGTGGGCCAGTTGGCGGCGCATTCGCGAAACTGGAGACAAGACTGCAGACTCCGCTCAGAAAGAAGAGTCCGGTCCTCAGGATGAAGCGGCTATGGCCGTCGCCGCCGGCGCCGAGAAGGCTCCCGAGGGCGCGCACACCGCATCTGAGTCCGAGTCGGACGACATTGCCGGCATCGTCGACAGCGTTCTCGCCGACCTGCGGCCCAAGATCGTCGAAGAGATCTCGCGCAAGATGGGAAAAAAGAAGTAACTTGCGTCGAAACGCAGACACCCGCCAGCGCCGGTCAGTTGCACGCTGAAGGGAAAAATCTCAAACCACAAAACACAAACCACAAACCACAAAGCACCCCAAGTCCCACGAAGGAAACCGGAGCAAGAACCTTCGGACTGCTTGGTGCGCCTGTAGATATTTCTTTGCCAGCGGCGAAATCTAGCACCTGACTTCCGCGCATCTGCGGCGCTGGCGAGAACTTGGTGGACCCGGCAAGATTTGAACTTGCATCTGCGAAGCGGCGATGGAGAGCGCCGCCCGCCGTGTTCCTTACACCACAGGCCCAGTCTTCCAATCACGCAACTTGTCTGACCCGAGCAAGTAGCCCTAGTCGACGTGTTCCCCCACTTCGAACCCTTCTTCAGCCGCAGGCAGCACATCCCGTTCGCCTGCAATCCACACGTAAAGTGTGGGCAGCAGAAAGACGCTCATGATCAGAGCGGCCATCAGTCCTCCCACAATCACGATGGCAAAAGGACGTTGTGAATCCGAGCCGATGGCATGCGAGGTGGCCGCAGGCAGCAAGCCCAGAGTCGCGACCAGCATGGTCATCATGATCGGGCGTAGACGCAGCACGGCCCCTTCCACCGCTGCCTCTTCGACGCTGTAGCGCCGCACGCGCAGTTGGTTGATGTATTCCAGCATGATGACGCCGGTTTGCACCGACACGCCGAACAGAGCCAGGAATCCGACTCCCGAAGAAACGCTGAAGTTCGTACCCGTAAACAGCAGGGCGAGCAGGCCGCCGATGGGCGCGATGGCAACATTGGCCATGATCAGCGCCGCCCACTTGAACGATTTGAACATCGTATACAGAATGATGAAGATGAGCAGGATCGTGATGGGTAGAACGATCAGCAAGCGCTCGTTCGCTCTTTTCTGGCTTTCGTATTCCCCCTCCCAGTCGATGTGATATCCGGGAGGCAGTTTGACCTGTTCGTTGACCTTCTTCATCGCTTCTTCAACCGCGCTGCCCAGATCGCGCCCGCGCACGCTGTACTTGATGGCAATGTAACGTTGATTGCC
>DATHQX010000102.1:0-14916 GCA_035482295.1 Verrucomicrobiia bacterium | reverse complement strand
TTGACCGGCTGCGGACAAGTTCCTCAGATTGTAGAAGGGTCATTTAATCTAAGTGTCGCGGATCGGATTCCCCTGCCTTATGTGGCACACGACATGGAGACTGTTCTTCTGCGGCAGAACGGTGTTGCCTTGACGCAGCCTGCTCTCCTAAAGGCCCTGCAAAGCAACAAATCGAATGTCAGAGCCCTAGCGTCCTGGCGCCTTGCTGACTTGCATGCGCAAAACGCCGTCGCCGATATTATCAAAGCCAGTTCGGTAGAAAAGGACCCGTTGGCACGTGTGTATCTCGAGTGCGCTCTGGTCGAACTCGGTGACAAAAGTGGAGTCCCGTCTCTGCGAAAGGAGTGCGACGACAGCACTGTTCCGATCGCATTACGCCTTTATGTCGCCTATGCCTTGCTTGAGTTGCGGCAGCACTCCTGCCCCAAGGTTGTCGTAGAAGGCTTCACAACGGCTGATCGTACAGTGGTCGAACAGACCATGGACCACTTCTATTACTCGTCTCCACAGCAATACGCTGAGTTGCGTTCACTTTTGTTGGATAGCGACGACCCCTTCGTCAGGAGATTCGGCGTTGAGGATATGGTGACCCTAGGCGATGTTGCCGCTATCCCTCAAATTGAGTCAACAATTGAACTGGAATCAGATAAGTTCAACCACGATGTGATGGCGAAGGACTTGGAACGTCTCATCGACGCGCGATTCGCCGCAGCCACCAAGTAAAAGAGCAAAGCGAGCGGTTTCGCGAATGGCGTTACTTCCCGAGAATCGCTTTGATCTGCATCACGTGATTCACATCGTGCCCCGCGATCTGCTGCGCCAGGTCACGAACGCTCATCTCACCGCGCTCGGCATGCACGCCATGCCGCTTCCACTCCTCATCGCTGAGTCGGTCGAACATGGTCAGGTTTTCCTCCCGCAGCAGCGTGAACAGCTGCAACGATTTCTGTGGATCACGGTTGGCGTAGTCGCCCAGCCTGTACCACAGCTCCTGATCGAAGGCTGACAAAGGGCCTCCGTTATGCTCGATCATCTGGCGATAGCGCCACGTGGCGCCAATCTCGGCTTCGGCAAAGTGTGCCAGTAACTCCGAGACCGACCACTTGTCCGCCGCCGGCCGCGTCCGAAGCGTTTTGTCGGGAACATCTCGAATCAGTTGCGCCAGAGCCTCGGGCGTCTCGCGCTGCACAGCCACAGGATCTTTCCCCTGGACATAAGAAAGAATGCGTTCCTTGTACTCCGCTGCCGTTGCCATCTCGCTCACCTCCGTCCTAGGCAGTTTAGACGTTGACGAGGCACACAGAATGCAACTCGCCCCTTTACTTGGGTCCTTCCTCCCTGCCAAGTAAATGTCCCTTCGTAATTCTTGACGAAAATCGCCGGGACCGGTGCTATGTGCTCGCCCGGTGGACAAACTACTTAATCGCCTCCGTAGTAGTGCACTAAATATCTGCGGCTCAAGACTTTACCCTATAACTCCTTTCGCCAGAAGACTTTGCGGACGTCCCGTTTTGGGGGTAATAAAACGCTTGACACACATGTGTGTATAATGTACTATTCTAGGCATGGAACACCTCAAGACCTTGCAGGGAGCCGTTGCCTACTTCAGCGACCCACAACGGGCTTTTGACGCTGCTGTCCAGCTTCGTTGGCCCGGAGGGGATGTGACCTGTCCCCGTTGTGGACAGGCAAAGCACTCCTTCATCAAGACTCGCCGTTTGTGGTTCTGCTACGTCTGCAAGAAGCAGTTCACCATCAAGGTCGGAACCGTGATGGAAGATTCCCCGCTTGGACTCGACAAGTGGATGGTTGCGATCTGGATGCTGGCAAACTGCAAGAACGGCATCAGCAGCTACGAACTCGGCAAAGCTCTCGGCGTCCGGCAGAACTCGGCATGGTTCATGCTTCACCGTATCCGCGAAGCAATGAGCGATAAGCGGTTCGGTAACACGTTCAAAATGGGCGGGCCGGGAAGCGAAGTGGAGAGCGACGAAACTTTCATCGGTGGACGCGCTCAGAACATGCACAAGAGCCGCAAGCTTAAACTGCAACAGATTCGCGGCCAAGAGCGTCGTGGTGACATCTACCTCGGCAAGACTGGCGTCATGGGAATGCTTGACCGTGACACTCGGCAGATTCGCTGTGCGATCATCCCCAACGTCCGCCGTGAGACCTTGCAGAACCTTATCCTCAAGAACGTCAAGCACGGCAGCAAGGTCTATACGGACAGCGCAGTGGGCTACACCGCGCTCCAGCACCGCTACATCCATGAGTGGGTTAACCACATGCAGGAATATGTGCGCGGCTCGGTTCACACGAATGGACTGGAAAACTTCTGGTCGCTGTTGAAGCGCACCCTTCGCGGAACCTACGTTGCTGTCGAGCCTTTTCATCTTGACCGCTATCTAGCAGAACAGGTGTTTCGTTTTAACAACCGTGCGACGAAAGACAATCCGTTGAACGATTCCGACCGCTTCGCCTATCTCATGGCGAAGGTTTACGGCAAGCGCCTCACCTACGCGACACTCACAGGCAAGGATGCAGACTCGCTCCACCACTCGGCGGCAGGGACGGGGGAAGAGGAACCCTTCTAGACCTCGCCTTTGCCGTGCTTTTTGTGGGCGGTAGCCTTTGGCTGCCGCTCTTTTCGTTTCTTCGGCGCTTTGGTGTTGGGAGTTTGAAATACGGCCTTCGCCAGCTTCTCGAAGTTTTCCCTCGCTTCCGGCCCTTCTTTGTATTCAGATTTCATTGGGTTACGCTCGGTCCAGATGCGTTGGATAATTTGTCTCCCGACATAGCGAATGACGTGGTTCCTGCCGATAGTTCCTCGATAAACTTTTCTGGCGTAACGTTCTTGGTTCTGCAAAGTCGTATCAAATCTCGTAACATCCAAATAACGGCACCCATAAAAAACGCGGCCAGTATTCCCTTGGCCGTCTTACCCGCGCACCAAACTGTATCAGGGAAATTGGCCACTACTAAAGTCGGGAGAAGGGACAGGGAAATCGCAAGCGGGGTGTGCCACGCGCTTCTATTCTTTATCCTGTCTTGCCAATTCGAGAAAACGAGAGAAGCCCTGTCTTTAGAAATCACAATGTACCTCTGGTCGGGAAGGTCTACAGAAATTTCTACCTTGTTTATGAATTCCCGGGTAGCCTCTGGAGAGAGAATCTTATCGTTGTCCACGAAGGAACCCCTCCAAGGATGGAACCAGTGTTCCAAGAAGGTGGTGGTATAGCGCACCGCAGTTTTCACACGCCACACCGATTGTTGGGAATTGCTGAGTGGGGGAGCTTCCGCCTGGAGGGAAGGGGCTATTGGGGTAGATAAGGGACCATGATTGTTGGGCGCGATCCACCGCCGCACTTGCACTGTTTGTAAACACCGTATCCAAAATGGCGAACTTTTCATGTCCGCAACGAGCACAAGGTCGCAATGCGGCCTTCTGGACAAGAGCGACCTCAATGAGCAGTCTCTGCGCTTCTGTGAGAACGCGACGGGGGGCTGGGGGACCACTAGGAATAACAGGCAATCTTCACCTCGCTTGCAGACTGTCCACTCGCGAGAAAAGGAAACTTGCAACATCGGCACACTTCCGCATATGATTTTGGTGCCGACCAAAACCTAGAATTCCTCGCGTGGCCCAGTTCCTAGCTGGGCCGCACTCGTCTGCACGCGAATTATATCTCCCACAAACCTAGAATCCCTGTCACGGCTAGCCAAGTGTGCCATTTAGCGCACATGTGCGTCAACTGGTTTAGTACCGTTTTGGGCTTATTGTTTGCAAGACTTTAGCCGGGTCAAGCGAGGGGGAGTAACGAAAGTAATTCCCCAAACGATGTAGACCAACGAGCAGCAAAAGAGCCGATCCGAAGATCGGCTCTGACTGACAACTGATTACTGACCACTGACAACTGACGACTGGTTTAGTGCAGCAATCCAAACACTGCGACGCCGGTTTGCGTTCCCACAAACACCATTCCGTTGGCGACGATCGGAGTGATGAACTTGTTGCCATTGCCAAACTGGTCGCGTCCTCCAGAAGCCTGATTGCTGTCGTAGAGTTCGTGAGCCAGGTTGGTTGCGTCGTAGGCGTAAAGCACCGCGGGATTACTATTCGCCACTGCCCACACGATTCCGTTGGTGTTCTGGTTCGAGGTGATCAGCGGAAACGTTCCGGGATATGGGAAAGTCGCCGAGCTTTGCGAAGTCGGCGATGTGGTCAGCATGGCGTTGACGATGCCAAAGGCTTTCAGGTGATCGCTGACGTCGCCGTAGTAGACAGTGTTGTTCCAGTACGAAGGCTTCGACCACACTCCTCCGGGCAAAACGCCAACCAGTTCCTGGTAGATTGCGCTGTTGTTATTGGGATTGAACTTCCCCATATTGTCGCGATTGACGACGTAAATGTTGGTGTCTTTGCCTGCTCCGACGGCGAGATGATGCACCGTCCCGTGATTGTCGGTGATGTCAGGCAGCACGATCGCTCCGCCGGAACCGAGATCGGTGTCCGAGTTCGATTCCTGCACGGTGTTGTACATCGTGAAGTAATCGGACACAGCGAGCGTTCCGCCTGACGTGCTGAGCTTTACGAAGGCGTTTCCGTAATCGCCGTTAATGGGAAAGCCTTGCTGGTTCAGCGTTGTGTCGAAGGTGCCGTTCGCCTGCAGGTAGTAGATGTTGCCGGACGAGTCAGCGGCAAGTCCGTCGCCCGCCATCCAGATGGAACCTTCCGCACCATTCGGCGTGACATCGATCACCGATGTCTGGGCGAGCGTGCGCGAATTGTAGCCCATGATCCAGCCTGTGTAAGGCGAAATATCGCAGTGCGAGGTGAAGCTGATGTAAATGGTGCTTCCGAACTCGAGCAGCGCGGCGCGCTCGGCAAATTGGCCGGGATTGAAAATGACCTGTCCGTTCTGGCTGCCTTGGCCGGTTCCAGGATAAGTCGCGGCGATTTCGACTGGTCCGCCGAAGAGTTCGGCTCCAGTGCGCAAGTCGAGCGCGTGCAGACGCTGATGATAGTTGCCCGAAGAGTCTTTGCTCATGGCGACCAAGTACATCGCGCCATCGCCATTCGGTCCATTGGCCTTGTCGATGACTGGCGTCGCGGTGATGCCGATTTGCGGCGAGATCTGGTTGCAGCTGCGAGGATCGCTCGGCGTTTCGCCCGAGCCCAAAACAGAGACCTTCCAGAACTGGCGTCCGGTAGCGGCGCCGAAGGCGTAGACGCTGTCGTTTTCGGTAACGACATAGAGCGTATCTTGCAGGCCGCCGCTGATGAACTGCTTGTTGACGAACAATGGTTGCGCATCAACCTTACCGTCAACAGTGTAGAAACCGATCTTGCCGAAGCTGCCGGAATTTACATTGCTGGTGGTGAGAATGGTTTCCTGCAGCGTCGAGCCCTGACGAAAGACGTTGTAGTGATAGGTGAGAACGTCCGTCGGATAAGGAATCATCAGGTTCTGAATCACTTTGGACGAAGGCGCACCAGAACCGGTGTTCGGCGTCGAACTGGTGTTGGAGTCGGCAGCCAAGCATTGAAGCGAGGCGAGAGAAGCAAACAGCAGAAGGCAAGTTGTTAGGCTGATTCGATTTTTCACGTTGCCACCCCACAGTGAAGTTCTCGGACTGGAGCCCAGTATATGCGCGGATGGAGCACCAAAAATCAGCTACTCACGAAAAAAGCGCCATACGTAATGGCGCTTTGGTGGATGAGGCAACGGTTGTCGATTCGACGTTTACTGGCCGCTCGCGTTTCCCTTGGCCTCCCCGTCGACCGAGTAGATCGTCAGGCCGCTGAGCATCTTGGGATAGAAGTCTGTTGACTTCTGCGGCATGACTTCGCCGGCGAAAGCGATGTCGCGCACCTGTTCCATGCGAGCCGGATTCATCAGGAAAGCCACCTGCGCGTTGCCCTTGCGCACTTCGTCGACAGCTTCCTGCGCGTCGCGAATGTACTTCAGGTGCTTCTGCGCACGGATGTCTTCTTCCGACATGCCGATGATCTCTTCCAGGATGAGCTTGTGAAGTTGCACCACGTCAAGCGCGCGCTGTTGCTCGGACAGGCCGATCAGGCTCGGCGACTGCTGGTCGCGCTTGGCTTTCAGCAGGAAGGCATTTTGCGCCGTGACCGCCAGCAGCGCGGTGCGGTCCTTCCCGGCTTCGCGCAGTTTCGTCACAGCTTCTTGTATGTCCGTCAGCGAACCGAGGTCTTCTATGTCGAAGTACTTCATCACCTGCATGGCTTTAGTGTAGATGTTGAAGCCATCGAGTCCGAAGACGACGCGATGCGTTGGAAGGATCACCAGTCCCGGCGTGTCCATGTTGACGAAGCTGATCATGACGCGCTCGTACGGAGCTTCAGGATCATTGGACTTGTTCTTCGCTCGCATTTCGTTGCGGTAATTGAGAGCGGTCTCATAGCGATGATGACCGTCGGCTATGATGAGCTTCTTGTCGGCCATCTTCGCCTTGGCTGCGGCGACGGTCTGCGGGTCTGAGACCTTCCAGACGCGATGCAGAACGCCGTATTCGTCGCGCAGTTCGATGGTCGGCGCGCCGTCCTGATGGAGGACCTTGGCGACTTCGTCGGCGGGATCGCTGTAGACCATGAAGAGCAGCTCACAATGTGCGCGCGTGGTCTGGAGAAGGTTCAGGCGATCGGCTTTGGGCTTGCTGAGAGTCTGCTCGTGACGGTAGACGACCTTCTTGTCGTAGTCGTCGACGCGGCCCAAGGCGATGAATCCCCGGCGCTCAGCTTTGGCGCCCGACAGATCTCCGGGGACATTGAAGGTTTGCGAGTACACGTAAAGGCTGGGCTCGGCGTCAGGCTGAAGAATGCCTTCGCTCTGCCATTTGCTCAGGAGTTCGGCAGCTCGGCTGTAGAGGTTTTGCCGGTCGTCGTCCTCGGGCCGTGATTTTCCCAGGATGACCTGCACCAGGTTATAAGGGCTGACTGCGTAATACTTGTCCTGCATCGCGGGGGTGATCTTGTCGTATGGTTGGGTCATGACGTCGCCGGCGGCGACTTTGGCCAGGTTGTAACGGAGAGCGCGGAAAGGAAGAATGTCGGCCATAAGAGTCCTTTTTTCCCGAGGCAGAGTTGTTTCGGTTCGTCTTTGGGAAAACCGATTCTAGCAGTGATAAAAAGGAAACCAGAATGACGTGAGTCACATCTAGAGGTGCAGCAAGTCCGGATTTCGGAACCTGTGGGATCGGCACGCGCGGGAGATCTCCCGCCGCCCGAACCTGTGATACCATTCACCACACACCCCAGAGGATTCCTATGGCCCGCGGTGGTAGTACTGAATTCGGGTCAGTCGGCTCGGCCTTTCAGATTCGATATCTAAGTCATGCGACGGGACGTTTCGTCGTTCAACCCGTCCAACCCGTCGTGCGCACTCACCGTTACCTTGTTGTCCTGCTCGGCCTTTGTCTGTTTGCGTTCTGGACAGTTCTACCCGCCATCGCGCAAGGTGACGACGTCCACATCACTCCGCGTGAGACCAAGAAGACAGACGTCGGTACGACGACGACCAGCGATCCCACCGGCATTTCAGACCCAACGCTGCGTACTCACACCAAGCCCATCCAGAAGGAAGTCGACCTGGTGCTGGTTCCGGTGACGATCACCGATCCGATGAACCGCCTGGTCACGGGCCTGGAGAAGGAAAACTTCCTGCTGACCGACAATGGCCAGCCGCAGCAGATACGGCATTTCTCCAGTGAAGACGCACCGATTTCGCTGGGCGTAATCTTCGATATCAGCGGCTCGATGGCCGACAAGATCGACAAGTCGCGACAGGCTGTGGTCGAGTTCTTCCGCACCGCCAATCCGCAGGATGAGTTTTTTTTGGTAACTTTTTCGGAGAAGCCTGAGGTCCTCGTCGACTTTACCTCTTCGGTAGAAGACATCCAGAACAAGCTGGTGTACGCAATTCCGAAGGGCCGGACAGCGCTGCTGGACGCCATCTATCTTGGCATGGACCGCATGCGCAAGGCTCACTACGAGCGCAAGGCGCTGCTCATCATCTCCGATGGCGGTGACAACCACAGTCGCTACACCGAAGGCGAGATCAAATCAATGGTGCGCGAGGCCGACGTCCAGATCTACGGTATCGGCTTATTTGACTTCCAGGCCAAAACGCCAGAGGAGCGGGAAGGTCCCGAGTTGCTGAACGAAGTCACGGAAGCTACTGGTGGGCGGACATTTGTCGTCCAGTCGCCGAACGAGTTGGCGGACGTTGCCACTAAGATAGGGATAGAGCTGCGCAACCAATATGTGCTCGGATACCGTCCAACCAATCCAGCACACGATGGCAAGTGGCGGAAGATCAAGGTGAAGCTGAACCCTCCGAAAGGATTGCCGCCGCTGCACGTGTACGCCAAAACTGGATACTATGCATCTACGGAATAGAAGCTTTTTTCTTGCGATCGCCTTCATCTTGCTGCTGGGCACTTGGCTGATTGCGCAGGACTCGACCGCTCCGGCACAGCAGTCCGGCGCTCAGCCCCAGGCAGGAGCGCCGCCGACCGTACAGAACTCCCAACCGGCGCAGACTCCTCAACCGCAGAACGGCCAGCCGCCGCAAGAGGAAACGCCTCCACCGCCGAATGCTCCCAACCAGCCCGGCGATACGGTTCAGGTCCCGAGCCATCAGGGTCAGGAGCCCTCAGCAGAGCAGAATGACGTTTACATCTTCAAGAAGGAAGTCGACGAAGTCACGCTGCACGCCACCGTGGTTGACGACCACTTTCGACCGATCACCACGCTGACGAAAAGTGACTTCAACGTATTCGAGGATGGCAAGCCGCAGAAGATTACCTCATTCCGCAATGAAGACATTCCGGTAGCGCTGGGCATCGTCATCGATAATTCCGGCTCGATGCGCGACAAGCGTCCGCAGGTAAACGCTGCGGCGGTGAATCTGGTTCGTTCGAGCAATCCGCAGGACCAGGTGTTCGTGGTCAACTTCAATGAAGAGTACTTCCTCGATCAGGATTACACCGGCAGCGTTCCCAAGCTGAAGGACGCGCTGGAACGCATTGAGTCGCGCGGCGGAACGGCATTATACGACGCGGTGGTAGCCTCCTCCGATCACCTGAAGAAGAGCGGGGCGCTGGAGAAGAAGGTTCTGCTGGTAGTGACCGACGGTGAAGACAATGCCAGCCGCGAGTCGCTGGAGCAGGCGCTACGGCGTCTGGAGGAGAAGAACGGTCCGACGGTTTACACCATCGGTTTGCTGGGCGAGGAGCATGAAAAGCGTGCCCGGCGAGCTTTGCGCGAGATGGCCGAAGACACCGGCGGCGTCGCATTCTTCCCCAAGAACCTCGACGAGGTAGAAGCGATCACGCAACAGATTGCCCATGACATTCGCAACCAGTACACCATCCAGTACAAGCCGACCACGCCCCAGAGCGCTGGCGGGTATCGTACGGTGAAGGTGGAAGCGCAGGCGAAAGGCTACAAGAAGCTGCAAGTCCGGACGCGTAGCGGCTACTACGCCGGCCAGCAGCGGGCATCAGCCAGCGAGCCCAGCGGCAATCCGTAAGAAGCAGTTTCGAATTTCTGGTTTCGAGCCATACCATCCCACCGAAGCAGTTCTGTTCGGTGGGATTTTCTTTGGTTGATGACTTACTGTCCGCCCATCTTCATCATCCACTGCCACAATAGGAAAACGGTCACCACGATCGCGATCAGGCCGACCACGACGCCTCCGATGAGCACGACAGCAGCAACCCGCTCCTGCCCTGGAGTTGGCGGAGTTACACCAAGATAGTTGGTGTACACGCGATAGAGAATCCGCAGGATCAAGCCTCGTTTAGGCGGCGAGTATTGATGAGGCTCGATAGGTTTTTCGACAGGCATCTCATGTAAATCGTACGACAATTTCGCCGAGACATCTCCAAATCACAAGGCATCTCGTATCAACCGCCGGCCCATCTCTCCAAGCGGAGGCAGTCACCATGGGAGAGATGCGCAATCGTGTAGTGGTTATAACTGGAGCGTCCAGTGGCTTCGGCCGCGGAGCCGCTCTGAAGTTCGCGGAGAACGGTGCCAAGGTGGTGCTGGCGGCGCGACGCAAGCGCCTGCTCAAGCAGTTGGCAGCCGAGTGTCGGGGAATGGGAGCCGACTCGCTGGTCGTCGAGACTGACGTCAGCAGTTCGAGCGATGTGGAAGAACTGGCAGAGCGGGCGATTGAGAAGTTCGGGAAGATCGATGTTTGGGTGAACAACGCTGGAGTTGGCTCCGTCGCGCGCTTCGACGAGACACCATTGGAGGAACACGAGCAGGTGATCCAAACGAATTTGATGGGAACCATTTACGGCTCCTATGCGGCACTGCAGCAGTTTCGTAAGCAGGACCGAGGGGTGCTGATCAACGTTGGCTCGTTCGCGGGGAAAGTTGCGGCGCCGTACCTCAGCAGCTATTCGGCATCGAAGTTTGGCATCCGGGGGCTGGGCATGGCTTTGCGGCAGGAGATGGACGCAAACGGCGAGTACAACATTCATATCTGTACGGTAATGCCGGTTTCGATGGATACACCGTTTTTCGATCACGCGGCGAACCACACCGGCAAGCCGGTGCAGCCGATTCCGCCCGTGTACGACCCTCAGAAAGTAGTAGAGGTTATCTATGAACTCGCACTCGATCCTGAGGACGAGGTGGTTGTTGGCGCATCGGGTAAAGTCGGCAGTCTGGGCGAGCGGGTTGCGCCGAAGCTTACCGAGAAGATGATGGGATGGCGAACGCACAAATCCCAGATGAAACAAAAGAAGTCGGCACCCGATCAGTCGGGAAGCCTGTTCAAACCGATGAGCAGCGGCACCGGCTTGTACAGCGATGAGGAAGAAGAAGGTGGAGGAAACCTAGCGAAAATTCTGGGCTTGGCTGTGCCGATTGGCGTTGGAGCCGTGTACCTAGCCCTTCAGCGCGCGCGTAGCCGCCGCGATTCGGAACGAGCCGCGTAGTCGTCACACGGGGCATGTCTCATCCAAAGCCTGCTGCTGGTTTTGGGTGAGGCATCTGTCTTTTGACTCCCATCTCGATATCAACTTCCTTCGCTTCCGGACCATCATCTAACTTCTCGTGCCTCGTCCTACCGCTCTAGAAACCAACAATTCGGAATCGTCCGCATTCAAGTTTGCGGTGCGGGCTCTGCGCTACCGCAACTATCGTCTCTTTTTCAGCGGGCAGAGCGTTTCGCTCGTTGGCACGTGGATGACACGCATCGCCACCAGCTGGCTGGTCTACCGTTTGACGCACTCAGCGTTCCTGCTGGGCGTCGCCGGATTCTCGTTGCAGATTCCGATTCTGCTGCTGGGCCCGTTCGCGGGCGTGTGGGTCGACCGCCTGGACCGGCATCGGACGCTGGTGATCACGCAGATCCTTTCGATGATTCAGTCGTTCTGGCTGGCGGCGCTGGCGCTGAGTGGGCGCATCACGGTAACGGAGATCATCCTGCTCAGCCTGTTCCAGGGAGCGATTAATGCATTTGATATGCCGGCGCGGCAGGCGTTCGTGGTGCAGATGGTCGAGGATCGGGCCGACTTGAGTAATGCCATCGCACTCAATTCATCGATGGTGAATGGCGCGCGCCTGATCGGTCCATCGCTGGCCGGCATTGTCATCGCGGCCGTTGGCGAAGGGTACTGCTTCCTCATCGACGGCTTCAGCTATGTCGCGGTCATCGTCTCGCTGCTGCTGATGCACATTACGCGCGAGCAAACGCACTCACGGCGGACGGAGGTCTTGCGTGAGTTGAAGGAAGGCTGGGACTACGTCTCGCACTTCGCGCCGATTCGGTCCATCCTGTTACTGCTGGGGTTGGTAAGCCTGGTTGGAATGCCGTACACAGTGCTGATGCCGATCTTTGCCGGCAAAGTCCTTCATGGAGGCGCGCACACGTTAGGCTTCCTGATGGGCGCCGCCGGAGTAGGAGCGCTGATCGGCGCACTTGTGCTGGCCACGCGACGATCGGTGGTTGGATTGGGGCGCGTCGTGGCGATCACCTCGGCCGGCTTCGGCGCGGGGCTGTTCGCGTTCTCTAACTCGAGCTGGCTGCCACTCTCGCTGCCGCTGATGATGTTTACCGGCTTCTGCATGATGACGCAGATGGCGTCGACGAACACCATCCTGCAAACCATCGTGGACGAGGACAAGCGCGGGCGGGTGATGAGTTTCTACAGCATCGCGTTCCAGGGCAGCGCGCCGTTTGGGAGCCTGATTGCCGGCGCCGCGGCGAGTCGCATCGGAGCGCCGCGCACCCTGATGATTGGCGGCAGCCTTTGCGTTGTCGGCGCGATTTGGTTCAGCACGCAGCTGCCGAAGATAAGGGCCATCGTGCGGCCTATCTACCGGCAGCTGGGCATCATTCCCGAAGTCGCGGTGGGTATTCAGGCGGCGTCGGGGCTTGAGCGCGACGAATAAACGCCGCGCCAACGGTGGGTCGGGTTGAGTTGATCAGCTACCAGATGCCGGGTGTAGCGCGCCTTCAGGCGTGCATCATTGCGGAGCCTAAAGTGCGCTTTAGCGTCTGAGGTAAGTTTTGACCTCAGCGGATGAAGCCGGAACATCCGGCTGATTCTAGCCGCACGCCTGAAGGCGTGCTCCACCTGTAATCACATCAGCGTTCTTGCAACCCGTCCATGACCTAACGTTTGCCTTTCGTGGCGCGGCGTCGCAGCTCTAACGGACGACCTCGCGCGGAAATTCCAGGTGCGCTTCCTTGTCGTAGCTCATCTTTGCCGTGTGCAGGTTATAGTCGGTTTTGGGTATCAGCGCGGTGAGCGTGAACACCTTGTAGCTGTCTCCGGTGATTTCGGTACGCCGGAACACGCCGGGCTCGGTCTCAATCACCTCGCGATTTCCCGACATGCGATCCAGGAACGCCTGCGCTTCTGTTATGTCGGCTTTTCCTTTGGCGCTCGCGGTGGTCAGCGACTCGGCGGCGTAGGAGCGCACCAGCTTCTGCCAGTAGCGCTGTAGGAGATCGTTGCTGGCGAACAGGTCGGCCCAGACCAGCTGGCCGTTGATCGCCACAACTACGCCCTTGGCTCCAGTCTTCTTCAGCTCGCTGAGCACGCCGTTATAATCACCGGCCAGGCTGTCGATTTTGGCTTGCACCGGTGGTGCGGCCATGGTGGCGGCATAGGAGGTCGTTCCGCCCATATAGGTCAGGTCGTTGCCATGTGACGCCCCGGGAGAAACTGCAAGGTTCGACGCCGTCTCCGCCGCTTCTCTGGCGGCGGCCACCTGATCCCACACTTGCTGCTGATTCTTAGCCGCCATCGCCGGCACGCGAACGCTGGGCTGCGCCATCTGCGACTTCATGCTGCCGAATTGTTCGCTGCGCGCCACCCAGCGGCCAGGCTCGACGCAGAACACGGACAGGTCCACAGGATCGGATTTCGGCGGAACGATGCGGTCGGCGCCGATCACGCGGTCCTGCTTGCCTCCGGTAACGATCTCGCCGGCTAGCAGCAGCAGTGGGCGATCGGAGTTGTTGACCAGAACGAGGCGGTTCACCTCGGCCGTGGAACTGCGGCTGGCATGTTGCCCACGCACCAGTCCACGCAGCGCGCCCTGCTCGGTAATGATGACGCTGCCGGCTTTCATGCCTTCATCGAGGGTCAGGATGTGCGAAGTGTCGTAATCGGTGCCCCCGACCACGGGGAAGATGGTGAGGTTGCCGTGGGTGATGGGCGTGAGCACATGCAGCGTCTCGGCTTGGGTTGTGCCTGCGGTGCCCGCGATGCTACTGGAAAGCAGAAAAGCCAGCGATGCCAGGATCCTGTGGTTCATGTTGACCTCCAAAGACTTCTCGCGTCTCTGCCAAAAGGAACGCCGGCCCATTACTTTCTTGCAGGCAAATTGATACGATTCGCACATATGGCTTCGGCCCCCAGCTCGCGTCCGGCTCCGGCTGCCTCGGCGGCGTTGCAGGCGTATGCCTCGAGCCATTACGACGAGAGCGGGGCGGCGCACTTCGGAATCGACGTGGCCGGACTGGCGGCAATGCTGGCGGAGGTTTACGCCGATCGCGGCCCGGGCAGTGAGAACGAGGCGTCCCTGGCTTCGCTGCGGTTGGAGGAAGTGGTGCTGGCGCGGGCATGCGTCGCCGGCAACGAGCGCGCGTGGGAGATCTTCCTGACGCGTTATCGTGGCCCGATGTACGAGGCCGCGTACAAGATCGCGCACGACGAAGCATCAGGCCGCGCCCTGGCCGACTCGCTGTACGCTGAGCTGTACGGGCTCAGCGATCCTGGCGAGGTGCGCGTCTCGAAGCTGCATTACTACCTGGGACGCGGATCGCTGACGGGCTGGCTGCGCACGGTGATGGCGCAGGAGTACGTCAACCAATATCGCCGCACCAAGCGCGAGACCAGCCTGGAAGCCCAGGTCGAAGAGGGCAAGCAGTTCGCGGCCAACGATCCTTCGGCGCCGCCGACGGATGCCCGAGTGGAGACTGCCACGGCGGCGGAACTCGCTGCGCTGGAGACGGAAGAGCGATTTCTGCTGGCGGCGTACTTCATCGATCGCCACACACTCGCCGAAATCGCGAAGGTGATGGGTGTTCACGAGTCCACCATCAGCCGCAAGCTGGAGCGCGCGACGACGAGCCTGCGCAAGCGCATCCGCAAGCGGTTGATTGATGCGGGCATGTCGCCCCGGCAGGCCGATGAGGCGATGGCGGAAACCGACGTGCGGGACCTTAACGTGAAGGTGAGCGAAAGTTTAGGGCAAGAAAGCGGCAAACTGACGTTCTTCAAGAAGAGCGGGGAAGAAGGATGATGCCGGAAATTCCCAAGTCGGCGCGAGAGCTTCTGGCCAGGCAGACTGCGCCGGAGGTGCATCCTTCCCCCGATCTGCTGAACGCTTATGCCGAGCAGACACTCGGCGGAGCGGAG
>DATHQX010000101.1:0-7788 GCA_035482295.1 Verrucomicrobiia bacterium | reverse complement strand
GAGGTAGAAGACGACGGCGTGGGCATGCCCGCAGATGGGACCAGGGCTTCGTCGGGAACCGGCATCGGCATGGAGAATGTAACCGAGCGCCTGCTGGTGGTCTACGGCGATGCGGCCGAGATCAATGTGGAGAGCCAGCCGAACCGCGGTACGCTGATTCGCCTGGTACTGCCAGTTCTCGAAGCGGAGGAACTCGGCGGGTCGGTGGTTGGCGCGATCTATGAGGAGCGAAGGAGTGGGGGAAGGTAGTGTGCCGCCGGCTGAAGCCGGCTCAGTCCTCATAAACAATCTTATCGGCACGACTGAAGTCGTGCCCTGACACAAAGCACCTTCACCAAACGACTCAAGTCGTGCCCTGACACCAAGTCCTTCACCAAACTTCCTCTAGCAACCTGAAGGTGTTCTACCTCAGTAGGTGCGCTCGAGCACTGCGCGGTAGTGTCTCTCGTACATCGGAATAATCTTGCTGGCGCAGAAGCGCGCCTGGGCGCTGGCGCGAGCCTGCTCGCCCATCAGCTTCAGCTTGGCGTCATCCGAGAGCACGCTGATGGCATCGCGCGCCATCGCGTCGACGTCGCCGACATTTGCCAGAAACCCGGTCTTGCCGTGGTCGATGACCTCGGGGACACCGCCCTCGTTGGTTGCGATCGGCACCACTTCGCAGGCCATCGCCTCCAGCGCCGCCAAGCCGAAGGACTCCAGTTCGCTCGGCATCAGCATGACGTCGGCGACGCCTAGCTTCTCGTGTATGCGATCCTGCTTGCCGAGGAAATCGACCTTGTTATGGATGCCCTTGTTTACCGCCAGCCACTCGGCGCGAGAGCGCTCCGGGCCGTCTCCGATCATCAGCAGGCGCGCCGGAAGCTTCTTCTGTACGCGGTCGAAGATCTCGATGACGTCCTGCACGCGCTTTACCGGACGGAAATTCGACAGATGCACCAGGATCTTCTCGTCGGGGCCAGCGTAGTCGGAGCGATGCTTCATGACCTCCGGCGTCCGCTCGTACAAGTCGCAGTTCACGAAGTTCGGAATGACCTCGATGGGCGTCTGCACGTCGAAGACTTCGATCGTCCGCTCGCGCAGGTACTTCGAGATCGAAGTGACGCCGTCGCTCTGGTTGATGGAGAAGCGCGTAATCGGCAGATACGACGGGTCGGCCCCCACCAGGGTGATATCGGTGCCGTGCAGGGTGGTCACGTAGGGCAGGCGGCGGCGATTCCGGGTGTGGTCGCAAGCCAGCATCTGCCGGGCGAGCATGGCGCTCACCGAATGCGGAATCGCGTAATGCACGTGCAGCAGGTCAAGCTCGTAGATCTCGGCGACCTCGGCCATGCGCGTGGCCAGCGCCAGGTCGTAGGGCGGATATTCGAACAACGGATACCGCGAAACCTCGACCTCGTGATAGTGGATGTTGGGCAGGGGTTCGGTCAGGCGAATCGGCTGGGAATAGGAGATGAAATGGACCTGGTGGCCGCGTTGCGCCAGTTCCAGTCCGAGCTCGGTGGCGACCACACCGCTGCCGCCGTAAGTTGGGTAACAAGTTATGCCAATTCGCATAGGTTGCCGGGCAAGTGCAAGTGTACAGGCGTTCGTTGATTGGATGGCCCTATTGGGGAAGCGATTCAGCGGTCCGGCCCGGAAGGACGCCGTTTCACGCGCTTTTGAATATTCAGGAATTTCAGGTGAGGGGGGACTTTGAAGAACGTTCGTTCGAGCTTTCGCAAGAAGCCATTGGGATCTCCGACCGGCTTTGGAAATCGGCGATCAAACGGTTAGCACTCTTCGTTGGCAGCCCGCCAGTTGGGTTAGCGGCCAGAAGCTGCGGTCTTCACCTTCTTCGAGTTGACCGGCTTCCTAAACTTCTCGATGACGGCCTGCTTCATGTCCTCCTTTTTCAGCAGCGGCAGCATGTCTTGAGTAATGGCGGGAGCCGCCTGGTTTTCTTCCTCGGTTACTTTGTTGTGCAACATTCATCCTCCCATTAATTTCGTACGCTCGTCTGTGTAGCGAGTTCTCTTACGGTTAAAACCGGGCACGACGATTCGCGCACGATCTCGTAGGCGTGGGGCCACATGAAGCGGTTCAGCATCCCGGCGGGGCGATGCACGCCGATGACCAGCAGGTCCGCCTCAATCTCACGTTCGGCTTGCAAAATCGCGTTCACAACGCGGCCGCACTCCACGCGAGTCACGGGCTCGACCGGGCAATCTGCGCCTAACAGGTTCAGCAACTTCGTCTCTACCTCGTGCACGACGCGATCCTGGTCGGGAACGTGGTCCATGTCCTTAGGATTGACAGCGTGAAGCAGAGTGAGTTTGGCGTGGTGTTCAGCAGCCATTCCGACCGCAAAATGTGCTGCCCGTTCCGCTGCAGGCGTAAAGTCGGCGGCCACCAGAATGTTCCTGGGCGTAAGCGCCTGGGTAGCGCGACGCACGTGCGGCCCAATGGTCAGCACCGGCACCGCCGAACGGCGAAACACCTTTTCGGCGACCGAGCCCATCAGCGCCTTGCCCAGGCCGCCGCGGCCGTGCGTGCCCAGCACGATCAGGTCAATATGCGTCTCGCTCGCGAAGGTCAAAATGCTCTGTGCGACGTCGCCTTCCAACAGGTAAAGGTGGTAGTCGCTCCCCTCGATATAAGAG
This sequence comes from Verrucomicrobiia bacterium, assembly GCA_035482295.1. Lineage (GTDB taxonomy): Bacteria > Acidobacteriota > Terriglobia > Terriglobales > Acidobacteriaceae > Bog-257. The sequence continues at coordinate 5,146 of DATHQX010000101.1, read as the reverse complement.
TGCGTGCTCTGTAACTCAGTCTTCAGGCCTTCCAGATCGCGGCGAGCAGCGTCCTTGGCGGCCACGTAGGCCTCTGGGCCAGCGATCATGAATTCATCGCTGGGAACGACCATAACGACATAGGCTTGCGCTTCATAGCTCTTAGCCAGTTTCAGGCCAGTGTCGAGGGCCTGATTCGAACACCGGGAAAAGTCTGTGGCGATGAGCACATTATGGATACCCACACTGATCGGTGTGAGCTGGGCTGTGACCATGATGCGACCGTTCTCCCCACTGCGGTGGGGCCGTCACGGGAAGCCGAGAGGGGTCCACGGTGGGCCGCGCCTGACCGCTTCCCTACCTGACTCAGTTGTAGCGCGATTCGTACAGGAGTGCTGTGACGCAGGTCATAGACGAACAGTGACGGGTGAACTTTTCGGGAACGGGAGGTGGGTGTCAGGGCTTACGCGGCCTTCTGCGGCGCTTTCTCCCCTTCCAGCATCGATTTCACAATCACGTACAAGACTGGAATGAAGAACAGGTTCAGCACGGTGGAGACGATCATGCCGCCGAAGACGGTGGTCCCTACCGAATGGCGGCTCTGGGAGCCGGCGCCGCTGGCGAACACCAGTGGCAGCACACCGAGGATGAACGCAAACGAAGTCATCAGGATGGGCCGCAGACGGATGCGGGCGGCCTCGATCGCCGCGTCGTGAATGGAAAGTCCCTTGTGGCGCAGCTGCTCGGCAAACTCCACGATCAGAATGCCGTTCTTCGACGACAGGCCGATGAGCATCACCAGACCGATCTGGCAATAAACGTCATTCAGCTGTCCGCGCGCCTGCTGTGCGATCAGTGCGCCCAGCATAGCCATGGGCACACTGAGCATGATGATGAAGGGCAGCACGAAGCTTTCATACTGTGCTGACAGCGTCAAATAAACCAGCAGCAATCCCAAGCCAAACAGCAGCGCCGACTGTTTCCCCGATTTGATTTCTTCCAGGGACAAGCCGGACCACGAATAGTTGAAGCCGAGCGGCAGCTTCTTGGCAACGTCGTCCATCGCCTGAATGGCCTGTCCGGAGCTATAGCCGACCCCGGCGGAACCGTTGATTTCGGCGGAGCGGAACAGATTGTAGTGCGTAATGACCTGCGGCGACGTCGACTCCGAGATGCTCACGACGTTATCCAGCGGGATCATCTCGTTGTTGTTGTCGGAGCGCACGTAGAACTCGCGAATATCGCGCGGCTGGCGGCGGAAGCCCTGGTCGGCCTGCACGTAGACGCGATAGGCGCGATTGTTGAAGTCGAAGTCGTTGACGTAAGCCGAGCCCATGTAGACCTGCAACGCGTCGCTGATCTGCTGGATGGGAACCTGCAGAGAGCGTGCCTTGGCACGATCGATCTTTACCACGAACTGAGGGTCATTGGCGGTGAACGCGCTGAACAGGCCGCTCAGATCTTTGCGCGAGTTCCCTTCCCGTACCAGGCTCTGCGTAACGTTGAACAGTTCCTGGACTGAGTTGCCACCCTCGTCCTGTACTTCAAAAGTGAAGCCGCCGAAGCTGCTGATTCCGGCGATGGCCGGCGGGAGGAACGGAACGGCCTGCACGTCGGTCAACTGACTGAGCGGGCCGCGTAACCGGTTTACGACGGAGGCAGCAGAATTTTGCTCGCCTTTGCGCTTATCGATATTGGCGAGGTTGAGAAACACCATGCCCTTGTTGGCGCCGCTTCCGCTGAAGCTGAATCCAACAACGCTAAACGCGCCGATGATGTCCTTCTCCTTCGCGCACGCGGCCTCGACCTGCCGCATGGCCTGCGAGGTATATTCCACCGACGCGCCTTGCGGAGCCTGCACCGTAATCATGAACCAGCCCTGATCTTCATCAGGCACAAATCCGGTGGGCACGATCTTGTAGACCGCGTAAGTCGCGGCCAATCCAGCAAAGAAGATGACCAGCACGACGTAGCGCATCTTGACCGCCCGGTTCGCGCTGGATACATAGATCTCAGTGGTGCGATGGATCACGTGCTCGACGCCGCGGAAGAAGACATTCTTCTTGCCGGTCTCAGGCCGCAAGAGCAGGGCTGACAGCGACGGCGTAAACGTCAGCGAGTTGAAGGCCGAAATTGCGATGGAAAACGCAATCGTCAGGGAAAACTGCTTGTAGAGCAGGCCGGTGGTCCCGGGGAAGAAGGCTACCGGCACGAACACCGCGACCAGCACCAGCGAGGTCGCAACCACGGCGCCGGTAACTTCGCCCATGGCGTTCGAGGCAGCGACGCGCGAATCGCAATGCTCCTCACCCATGTGTCGCTGAATGTTCTCGATTACTACGATGGCATCGTCGACCACGAGACCGGTGGCCAGCACGATGCCAAAGAGTGTCAGCGTGTTGATGGAGAAGTTCAGCAGCTTGATGAAGGCGAACGCGCCGATCAGCGAGACCGGGATCGTCACCGCCGGAATCAGAGTGCTGCGCCAATCCTGGAGGAAAATGAACATCACCAGCATCACGCAGATGATGGCTTCGACCAGGGTCTTCAGCACTTCGCGAATGGAGTCGCCGACGAAGGTGGTTGTGTCGAAGGCGACGGCGTATTCCAGACCGGGTGGGAATCGCTTCTTCAGGCGTTCGAGTTCGGCGCGCACAGCCTTGTCGACGTCCAGTGCGTTGGCCGTGGGCAGTTGGCTGACGCCGATGCCGATACCGTTGTATCCGTTAAAACGCAGCTGGCCGCTGTAGTCTTCGGCGCCGAGTTCCGCATGTCCGACGTCAATCAAGCGCACCAGCGCTCCATTGTTTCCGGGCTTGAGGATGATGTTGTTAAACTGCGCCGTTTCCGTCAGACGTCCGATAGCGCGGACGCTGATCTGGTACATCTGGTTCTTCTCGGTAGGCTCGGCGCCCACCTGCCCTGCCGCAATCTGCACATTCTGCTGCTGCAGGGCCGAGACGACGTCGGACGCTGTCAGACCTCGCGCCGCCAGCCGCGCCGGATCGAGCCACAAGCGCATCGAGTATTTGCGCTCGCCGAAGATCTGTACATCCGCGACGCCCTCGATGCGCTTGAGGGCGTCCTTAACGTAGATGTCGATGTAGTTGCTGATGAACTCATCGGTGTAGCGATTACCTTGGCTGTAAAAGCCCGCGGCCATGACGAACGAGCTGGCGACCTTGGTGATGGTAATGCCAGTGTTCTTCACTTCATCCGGCAGACGCCCCGTGACGCCCTGGACCCGGTTCTGCACATCGACGGCTGCGAGGTCGAGTGGGCGGGTCAGCTCGAAGGTAATGTTGATGGAGCTGCTGCCATCGTTGCCGCTGGTGGAAGTCATGTAGCGCATGCCTTCTACACCGTTGATGGCCTCTTCCAGAATCGTGGTGACCGACGATTCGACCGCGGTGGCGTTCGCGCCCGTATAACCGGAGGTTACGGCGATCTGCGGCGGAGCGAGTTCGGGGAATTGCGCTACAGGCAGGAAGGGGATGCACACGGCACCCGCGATCACGATGAACAGTGAAGTAACGGTGGAAAAAACCGGCCGCTTAATGAAAAAATCAGCAAACAAACCGAGTGCCCCTTGTTACAGCGAACGCATCTGCGAAGACGATCCGTTCAAGTTCGGTGTCGGAGGATCAACTACTGTTGGATCACGACCGGCATGCCGTCGGCGAGGTTCTGTCCACCGGCCACCACCACTTGCTCGCCTTGGTTCAGCCCGCTGAGGACGGTGTAATCGTTGCCGACGATTTCTCCCAGTTGCAGCGGGCGTTGATGCACAACCGTTTTACCGTTGTCCTGCGTAGCGATGAACGCGAAGAACTGTCCGCTGATGCGGGTGACGGCAATGACGGGAATCGTCAAACCGGAGTGCGTGCTCCATACGATGCGGGCGCGTACCAGTTGCAGGTTGCGCAGCACGTCGGCAGCCTTGTCGGCCGGCGCCTTCACCAGGATGGATTGCGTGCCGCTCTCCACCTGCGGCGAGATGAAATACACGTTCGTCTTCAGCAGCACCTTGCCGTCTCCGTTGAGGACTTCAACCGGCGAGCCTATCTTGATGTCGGCGGCGTGCTCTGACGGAACGGAGATATAAACCTCCAGCCCTGTGCGCTCGTCGATGGTGGTCAGCGGCGTGGTGTTGGTCACGCGATCGCCGACGTGCACCGGGACGTCGCCCACAATGCCGTCCGTGGGCGCGAAAACGCTGTAATACTTCAGCTGCACCTTAGACGAATCGATTTGCGCATCCAGCGCCTTCACATCGGCAACCGCGCCATCGTAATTCGACTGCGCCTGCTCCAGGTCCTGACGGCTAACCACGCCGTTGGCTGCCAGCGCGCGCGTACGGTCCAACTGCGACTTCGCCCACTGCAGCGCGGCTTCCTTCGACGCCTTCTGTGAGTCGAAATTGGAGACCGCCGCCCGCTGCCGTCGGGGATCGATCTCCATCAGCGTCTCGCCCTTCTTCACGACCTGTCCGGAGTGTACGTGGATGTCGAAGATCCAGCCCTCGACGTCCGACATGATGGTGGCCGAGTTGCGCGACTTGATTGTCGCGACGTATTCGGAAGCGTCACCTACCGACTGGTCTTGCACAGTCTGAACTTTGACCGGCATGGCCGCTGGACCCTGAGGCGCGGCCGCACTGCTGCGATTGCATCCTTCCAGCAGGAAAGTGGCGGCTGCAACCAACAGTAAAGATAATCCGAACTTCCAAGCTCTTATGCCTGAGGCACGAGAGCGTGCCCTGAGACTGCGATAACTCATACGGTACCGGTCGCCCGTTGTTATTTGGACTTATGTTGCAGGCGTGCTTTGTATCCGGTGTTTAATTCTACCCTGAGCTGCACATTTGTGGCGGGGTTACCCCGAAAGATGTGATTAGCGGAACTTCCCATGGGACAGGAGGCAAAAGCCGGCATCCGATTTTTCTCTGCTGGCAAAGCAAGTGGTAACGCCGGCAACATTCTTTGAGCCTTTGCTTGTTGCTTGAATCCAACGTAAGTGGTAGCGATCCCGGGTGCAGCTGTTTTAGTGCAAACGGTTTCTCTTGCTACACTGAACAGTATGGCTGAGAACTCGTTCGATATTGTCAGCAAGGTCGACTTGGCGGAAGTGACCAACGCCATTCAGCAGGCGTTGAAGGAGATTCACA
>DATHQX010000100.1:0-4471 GCA_035482295.1 Verrucomicrobiia bacterium | reverse complement strand
GCGCATCCCGATTTTCGGTTTATCGCCGAAGCCTATTGGGACATGGAGTGGGAGCTGCAGCAGCATGGCTTCGATTTCTGTTACGACAAGCGCCTCTACGACCGGCTGGAAAGCGGCGCCGCCGAGAGTGTCCGCCAGCATTTGTGTGCTGACCTGAAGTATCAGCAGAAGCTGCTGCGCTTCCTCGAGAACCACGACGAACCCCGCGCTGCGTCTGCGTTTCCGGGCGACAAGGAGAAGGCCGCCGCCCTTGCGATCTCGACGTTGCTAGGCGCGCGCATGTTCCATGAAGGTCAGTTTGAGGGACGCAAAGTGCGCCTGCCGGTGTTTCTCGGCCGCCGTCCGGACGAGCCTGTCAATCAGGAGCTGAAGGCGTTTTACGATCGCCTGTTGAAAGCAATCAACGCGCCGGTCTTTCGTGACGGCGAATGGCAACTCTGCGGAAGCAGCGGATGGCCGGACAATTCCAGCTACGAGAATATGGTGGCGTGGTGCTGGACGAAAGGCGATGCGCGCTATCTCATCGTCATCAACCTGAGCGAGGTCCCGTCTGACGCCCAGATCCAGGTGCCGTGGATCGAAGGCGCGGGAAAGACATGGACCCTTACCGACCTTCTCTCCGACGCCGTCTATGCGCGTAGCGGCAGCGAGATGCTCTCGCCGGGGCTGTACATCGGACTGCAGCCGTGGCGCTACAACTTGTTTCAGTGCAAGTTGAAGTGAGAACGAGGGATCAGGGAACAGGGGTTAGGGGCTAGCGATTGCGCTTAATCGATCGATACTTTGATCCGAGGCTACTAAGGGATTCCGGTTCTGAGGGCTAATCCCTAACCCCTGGCCCCTGTATTCCTACTTTCCGTACACCAGCACATCGATGTCGGCGAACTTGCGCACCGCCGGCTGGCCGTACAAACTCTCCAGCTTCGCCCTGGTCTCGGCGCCGTAATCGAAGTTCTCCAGCCGCGCCCCGTGATCCGCCATCAGGATCCACACGTGTTGAAACGCGTGGGGATTGGCATCCAGGGCCTCCAGCAGATTCCGCACATCCTCGCCGCCGTCGTAATACGCGGGTGCAAAGACGTGAACGTCCGGGGCGCCCACGGTCTGGCTCGCATAGTAATCGAGCATCACGCGCGTATAGAAGGGAAAGAACGCGACGGCATCTCCCTGACTCGCCGAGCTGAGCACGAGGTTGCTCGCGCCGCGCCAGTCTTCGCGAGGCTTGTGATAGCTCTTCACCACCGAAGGAATATCGGCGACGCACAGCGCCAGCACGACCAGCAGTCCCAGACGCCATCTCGCCAGCACGCCGGCTCCGATCGCCGCCAGCATCAACGCCGCCGGCAGCGAGAAGAACACATACCGCTGCAGGAACATCGGCTGGCGCAGCGAGATCAACGCCAGCAGCACTGAAGGCACGACAGCCCACGTCACCAGCAGCATGCCGCGCCAGTAATCGTCCATCGCGCCGCCTCGCCGCGCCCGCATCACACAGACCACGCCTGCAGCCCACAACACTAGTGACAGCGCGACTTTCAAGCCCGCGCCGCCGAAAAACAGCATCAGATGCCAACTCTCTCTCAGAGACGGGCTTGGCATCCAGACGAAGTGCAGATTTTCCGGCGAAGCGCGAAACACATACGTCAGGCCCGGCACAGCTGCGAGGAAAATCACCACGCCGCCAGCGATCATCCTGCGCGACGGCACCGGCGGAGCCTTGAAGAAAAGCGACACCGCCTGCGCCACCAGCACCAGCGCGGTGAAATCATGGCAGTAGAATCCGACGATGCCGCACACCGTCCACGCTACCCAGTCGCGCGTGCCGCCATCGTCGACCGCGCGTATGAAGAAGTACGTCGACGCCAGTACCAGCAGCGACGCCAGCGTGTAACCGCGCGCTTCCTGCGAGTAGTAGACCGCGCTGGGACTGAACGCCAGCAGCGCCGCCGCCGACAACGACTCCCACACGCCGGTGAATTTGCACGCGACGCCGTACAGCGCCGGAATCGCGACAATGCCGAAGATCGCCGACGGCAGCCGCAAAAACGCTTCACTGCTGCCCAGGTGAATCCAGGCACGCATCAGCAGGAAGTAGATGGTTTGAAGATTCGCTTCGCCGTGCCACCAGACCCACGCGAAGTGTTGCCACGAAGCGCGCGCCAGCGCGACCGTCGCGCCTTCATCGAGCCACAAGCTCTTGGCGCCGAGATGGGAGATGCGCAGCCACGCGCCGCAGAAGGTGATGACGGCCAGCAGCACGCACGCGAGATTGGGTGGTCCGGCAGAACCGGGCACTGGCGCGGATTCCATCAGCGGGAGTGCGCTGATGCGAGGCAGAAAGGCGAACCGTGGCGAGGAGGTTCTCAGAGTTGCAGCTTGCCTCGTCGATTGGCGATGTGAAGCAAAAGCAATCTTACCTCTTGCCGAAGCTGCAGCGAATCATCGCGCCCGCGCCAGCACCAGGGTCACGTCGTCAGGCTGTTCGCCGCCGGCGATCCAGTCAGCCACCGCTCCGGTGACGACATCGCTGATGCGCGCCAGCGACTCGTTGCGATGCTGCCGCACCAGGTCGATCAGCCTCTCCTCGCCGAATTCGCCGAACTCATTTTCCGGCTCGGTGATGCCGTCGCTGAAGGCGATAAAAATATCGCCCGACTGCATGCCCTCGGTATTTTCGCCATAGGTCATGCCGTCGAACAAGCCGACCACGGTGCCCGAGGTCTCCAGCCGCCGAACGGCTCCATCGCCGCCCAGCAGCATCGGCGGCAAGTGTCCCGCATTGGAGTAGGTCAACGATCGCGCCGTCGCATCGTAGTGGGCGAGAAACATGGTCGCGTACTTCTCCGGAGGCGTGCTGCGATACAGCTGATAGTTTAGCGTCGCCATCAGGAAGCCCGGCGAGAGCTCGCTGCCGCCGTTTCCGTTGCTGCCCTCGAGCGTCAACACGGTGCTGTCCGTCGCGCCCGCGCCCAGAGCCAGCGATGCCAGCGTCTTCTCCGGCTCAAAGGAATACGCGCGCACAAAGGCGTGAACCGTGGCCATCAGCAGCGCTGCCGAAATTCCTTTGCCGCTGATGTCACCCAACGCCAGCATCATGCGATGGTCGCCCAGCGGAATGAAGTCGTAGTAGTCGCCGCTGACGGTGCGCGCCGGGCGGCACACGCCGTGCACTTCAAGCGACGGCAACCCGCTTAGATCGGCAGGGAAGAGCAGTGCCTGCACCTCGTGCGCGATGGCCAGCTCGCTCTGCATCCGCTGCTTTTCTTTTTGCTCGGCAATCAGGTTCGACAGCGACTGCGTCATCGAGTTGAACGACTGCTCCAAGGCCGCCATCTGGTCGTGGCTGCGCACCTGGATGCGATGCGTCAGCTCGCCGCGATTGATGTGCTCAGTCGCCTTGTAGAGCTCGGAGACCGACTTAGTCATGCTGCGCGTCAGCCGCACGCCGATGAACAGCGCAATCAGCTCGATCACCCCGAAGAAAATCGCGATGCCGATCAGCAGATCGCGGAAGATGCCGGCCTTGTCGCCCAGCGCGCCGAACAGCGTCGCGTACAGCATCGACGGCCGCGTGTCGACCAGCACCAGCCCGTTCAGCGACTTGCCCGACGGCCACTCGATCAGGTCGAAGCGTGTCCCGAAGGGAATGTGGAAGTCGAAAGCGTTAGTCGGCGGCGGAACGCTGCCGGCCTGTACCGTGCCCGGTTCTTCCTTCTGAGAGGGATTAGCCTGCGCTTCGTAAACGACTGTGGACTGATTCGAGCCTGAGTTGGCCGCTTTCGTTGCCGCAGCCGGGATGTCACCGGACAGCGTCACCGAGCCGAGCTCCGATGTCGACTTGCGCAGCAGCTCCGAGGTGATCGGCAGATTCGAGATCACCGTGATGTGGTGCTCGCCCTCGACCAGCCGTTTCACCACGCGAAGTTGCAGGTGGTCGCCATCCAGAACAAATCCAGCGAAGTCGTTCTTGAACGCCGGTGAGGGCTTGATCGCCTCCTGCGCCGCGCGACTTGGCTCGGCGAGCATAAAGCTCTGCGCGCCGTCCCACACCGTGACCGAGCGATGACGGAAATTCTCATCCGAAGCGCTCACGATTTCGCGCGCCAGGTCGGGCGTCAGCTTGCCCTGCCGCGCCAGGCTGCGGAACTGCCACGCTATCGAGCGGTTCGTCGCCTCCAGGTGCTGCAGCTCCGATTGCAGATCCGACATGGCGACGTACGTTGCGAACTGCCCGGCAAACAGAAAGCCTGCGACCAGCGCCATCGCTACCAGGAGGATCAGAGGAATGACGCCGATGAAGACGTAGGTGACGATCAGCCGGTTGCGCAGCCGCCACATCAGCCTGCGGCGCACCCAACGCAGTCCCAGCACCAGAGCGAAGCAGACGAAGACGTAGGTGAGGAAGCTGGCCCATCCGCGCAGCATGCTTCCCGGCGCCGAGCGCAAGATGAAGCGGAGCAGCTCCAGCGCG
>DATHQX010000099.1:0-16825 GCA_035482295.1 Verrucomicrobiia bacterium | reverse complement strand
ACGCCCGCCTGTTTCGAGCCGACGCTCGACTATGTGGTCGTGAAGATCCCGAAGTGGCAATTCGAGAAGTTCCCGAACGCTGACGAGTCACTGGGCCCGCAGATGAAATCGGTGGGCGAGGTGATGGCCATCGGCCGTACCTTCAAGCAGGCGTTGCTGAAAGCGGTGCGTTCGCTGGAAACCGGCAGGAAGGCGACCGCCGAAGACATCGAGCCGCGCATCCTCACCAAGCGCCTGGTCACGCCGCATCCGGAGCGGTTGCAATACATTCGCTACGCGCTCGGCACCGGCATGAGCGTGCGCGAGATTGCGCAGATGACCAACATCGATCCCTGGTTCCTGCATCAGCTCAAGGAAATTGCCGACGAGCAGGCGAAGGTGGGAACCGAAGCGATCGATGCCGAACGCCTGTTCGCGTTGAAGCGCATGGGCTTTTCCGATGCGCGCCTGGGCGAAGCGCTGGAGAAGAGCGGAGGCCGCTCGGCGGCAGAGAAGATTTATCAGCTGCGCAAAAAACACAATGTTCGTCCGGTGTTTAAGCGGGTCGACACTTGCGCTGCCGAGTTCGAGAGCTACACGCCGTATCTTTACTCGACTTACGAGGAAGAAGACGAGGCGCCGCCGACCGACAAGAAGAAGGTCATCATTCTGGGCAGCGCACCAAACCGCATCGGGCAGGGAATCGAGTTCGATTACTGCTGCTGCCACGCGGCATTCGCGCTGCGCGACGACGGTTTCGAGACCATCATGGTGAACTGCAATCCCGAGACTGTCTCGACCGATTACGACACTAGCGATCGCCTTTACTTCGAGCCGCTGACCTTCGAAGACGTGATGTCGGTGTATGACCACGAGTCTTCAGGCGGCGCGCAGGTGAATGTCATCGTGCAGTTCGGTGGGCAGACTCCGCTGAACCTGGCGCTGCCGCTGAAGGCTGCAGGTGTACCGATCATCGGCACCTCGCCGGAGAACATCGACCTGGCTGAAGACCGCCAGCGTTTCGGCAAGCTGCTGGAGGAGTTGTCCATCCCGCAGCCGCGCGGCGCAACCGCGACCAGCCTGGATGAAGCGCTGGTCAACGCCAACCGCATCTCGTATCCCGTGCTGGTTCGGCCGTCGTATGTGCTCGGCGGGCGAGCGATGGCTCTGGTTTACGATGACGCATCGCTTATCGAGTACATGAAAGAAGCGGTCGAGTATTCGCAGGAGCGGCCGGTGCTGATCGACCACTTCCTGGAGTCGGCGACCGAAATCGATGTTGATGCGATCTCCGACGGCGAAGATGTGGTCATTGGCGGCATCATGCAGCACATCGAGGAAGCCGGCATTCACTCCGGCGATTCGTCGTGCGTATTGCCGGCAGTCGACATCCCGAAGCACCTGCTGAACACCATCCGCGAGTACACGTTCCAACTGGCGCGCGCACTGAAGGTCGTTGGCCTGATGAATATCCAGTACGCGATCCAGCGCAACCGCGTTTTTGTGATCGAAGTGAATCCACGTGCGTCGCGTACAGTCCCGTACGTCTCGAAGGCCACGGGAATTCCGCTGGCGAAGATCGCGGCGCGGCTGATGACTGGCCGTAAGCTGCGCGAGTTTCTGCCCGACAACATCGATCACAAGTCCGACCTCGATACGGGCAACTTCTACTTCGTGAAGTCGCCGGTCTTTCCGTGGGGAAAATTCCCCGGCGTCGACACCGTGCTTGGGCCGGAGATGAAGTCGACCGGCGAGGTCATGGGCGTAGCCGACAACTTCGGCGAGGCGTTTGCCAAGGCGCAATCGGCTGCCGGGCAGGTACTGCCGACTTCAGGCACCATCTTCATGAGCGGCAACGATCGCGACAAGCCCTTCATGCCGGAGCTGGCAAAGCGATTCGTCGAACTGGGCTTCAAGATTGTCGCGACGCACGGTACCGCGCGCGTGCTGGAGCACGCCGGCCTACGGGTGGAGCGCGTCTACAAGGTGAAGGAAGGCCGTCCGAATGTCGTCGACCTCATCAAGGGGGAGCGCATTCAGCTCATCATCAACACACCGCATGGCGTCGAGCCGTGGTTTGATGAGAAGGCAATTCGTCGCGCCGCGGTCATGGCGCGCATTCCCACGATCACCACACTGTCAGCAGCTAAGGCTGCCTGCGACGGAATCGCGGCGCTACAACGCGGCGAGGCGAAGGTGTATGCGCTGCAGGCGCTGCATGCGGAACGGAAGCAACAGCTGGCGACGAGCAGCTAGCAAGTAACTGACAGCCGGCGCTTAGCATTTGGCTGGCATTTAGCGAAATCAATCCTTCCTAGAATTGTCATCCCGAGCCCAGCGAGGGATCTGCTGTTCGGGCGCAGTGGAAAATCTTCGCGAGTCGACGGAAAGCAGATCCCTCCACTAGCTGAAGCCCTCGTCGTGATGACAATTGTCGAAGCGATAGAATAGAACTGGCAACTGGCCACTAACTGCTGGCAACCGATTATGCTTCTTCACGGAATTTTCCCTCCCATCACGACGCCTTTCTATCAAGACGGCAAAATCTACTTCCGTAAGCTCGAGCAGAATGTCGAGCAGTACTCGCGCGGGCCGATTACCGGCATCGTCGTGCAGGGCTCGACCGGCGAAGCCGTGCTGCTCAGCGATGAAGAGCGACGCGAGGTGTTGAAGTCAGCGCGCGAAGCCGCGGCTGATGACAAAGTCCTGATCGCAGGAACGGGAATCGAGTCGGCGATTGAGACCTTGAAGCTGACGGAGTACGCCGCCGAGCTGGGTTACGACGTTGCCATGGTGCGCACGCCGCACTATTACAAAGGGCAGATGGCGCAGCCACAGAACATGCTGGCCTTCTATCGCTTTGTCTGCGATCGCTCGCCGCTGCCGGTCATCATCTACAACTTCCCGCAGGCCACCGGCTACGACATGCCGGCCGAACTGGTCATCGAACTGGCCGAGCATCCGAACCTGATCGGCATCAAAGAGTCGTCGGGCTCGATCGAGAAGGTGCATAAGATGGTTGAGGGAACACGTCACATCAAGCGCAGTGCAATCGTGAATGAGACCTTCGCTGCGGTGACGGGGCGAATGTTGAAAGCGGCAGCCGCCGCTTCGGCGAGCGCCGAAGGTGGAGCGATGGTCAGCGTCGGGGCGCTCGCGGGAACGGCTGCTCCAAAGCCTTCTTCGTCAGCGGTGACCGTGGTCGGTGGGTTAAAGACGCGGCAGAAGGAAGTCGGCTTCCAGGTCTTGGTGGGTGCGGCGCATAAGTTGCAGCAATCGCTCGATGCGGGAGCTGTGGGCGCGATCCTCGCATTTGCCGATTGCGCGCCGACAGCTTGCTACGAGATCTATGCCGCGTGGAAAGACAGTGATGCCGCGCTGGCACAAGAGAAGCAACAACGCATCGCCAAGGCCGCTGAGCGGATTGTCGGTGCGCTCAGCGTTGCTGGCGTGAAGTACGCGATGGATTACAACGGCTATTTCGGTGGAACGGTGCGTTTGCCGCTGCTGCCACTGACCGCAGACAAGAAAGCTGAGATCGAGCAGTTGATGGCGAACATCAGGAACTAGTTGTCAGTGGCCAGTTGCCGGTTGTCAGCAGGCAGCAACCATCAAGGCGCCTGACAACCGCAACCCGACTACCGACAACTCTTTTTACGCCGCGCCTTTCCTTTTGTTCTTGCCGTTCTTACCTTTGGCCTTTGCGCCGCTGACTGACGTGGCACCCTTGCGGCGCTCGGGACTTTCCAGCAGAGTCTTGTCGGCGCTCACCAGGTTACCGACGCCCTCGCGATTGCGCTCGCTGCCCAGCTCCGGCTTCCGCGGCTCGGTTCTGCCGCCGCCTGCAACCGGCGTCGCAGGAATATCCAACTCACGCCGCTGCATCTTCTTGTCGCTCTGATCGGTTCGTTCGGAACGGCCAGAGTCATTTTGCCCGCTGGTGCGTCCTGCATCGGCTTGCACCGTCGGCTGCTTGCCGCGCTGCTGGCGCGATTGCTCGTCCCGATGCATGTCCAGCGGATGCGTGCCGGGATCTTCGCCCTCGGTCTTTCCACTGCGCGGATCGGTGATATAGAGCAAGTCAGACAGATCCGCCGCGTGCTCTTCTTCGTCCCTCAGAATTCCCTCGATCATCACGCGTGTCGTGGGATCGTCGTCGCCGAAGTAGCGAATCATCTTCTGATAGACCTCGATGACGATGCGTTCGGCGATCAAATCTTCCTTGATCATGTCCGACAGCGATTTGCCTTCGGCGTACTGCGAAGCGGAACGTTCCAGCAGCGACGCCGGATTGAAGTCGGGTTTGCCGCCCAGTTGCTGAATGCGATCGGCGATTTTGTCGGCGTGTTCGCGCTCGGCATCGGCATGCTCCTTGAACTCGTCGCGCACGGCCATAGCGTGAACCCCGGTCGCCATGAAGTAATGGTGCATGTAGCGCAGCACGCAGACGATCTCCGTGGCCAGCGCGTCGTTCAAAATCGAAACCGTCTTGTCGACGTCGCCTTTATAGGTTTCGGTGACAGGCCCTTCCTCAATCTTTTCGGCCGCGCGCCGGCGGATCTCTTTAACATCGGCAATGAAATTGGGCATGAATACGTTCCTCGCTGAAGACTCCCGCTCGTCCTGCCGAACGAACACACGAGTGGAGGCAGACTAAGCAGTGCGCTAACTAGGATTCGCACGTGAGGTAAGTAGATGCCCTCGAGCGGAAAGTTTACGACGGGCAGGCGCAGGGCTGCAGCGACTGCACTTCCAATTGAAGTTCGCCGGAGGCTAGCATCTCGACCTTCACCGAGCGGAAGGAATCGGTAACGAAGTCGGCCTCCGATAGGGTGTCAACCGGATAGGTGGTAGGGAAGGACACGATCGTCGCCCCGGCGCTCTTGGCTGCGCGAATACCCGGAGGCGAATCTTCAAACACCATGCAGTTCTCCGGCTTGAAACCCAGTAGGCGCGCGCCTTTGAGGTAGGGTTCGGGATCGGGCTTGCCGTTGATGATGTCGTCAGCCGTGATCATCTTCTCCGGAATCGGAAGCCCTGCGGCTCGCAGCCGCGCTGTTGCCAGCCGGCGGCTGCCTGAGGTCACGATGGTCCAGCGCTCCGGCGGCAACTTCGCCAGCAGTTCCTTAGCGCCCGGCACAGCCTTCAGCCCGTCGACCTCCGTGACTTCGCGCTCCTCGATAATCCTGGCTTCGTGTTCGGCGTCCAGTTGAGGCGCCATCATGCGGACGGTCTCGATCGTGGGCCGTCCGTGGGCCGAGCGCACCATGAGCTCTGGATCCAGGCCGCGTTCCAGCGCCCACTCTTTCCAGATCCGTCCCGCACATTCGGTTGAGTCGACTAAAACTCCGTCCAGATCAAAGAGCACGCCTTGGCAAACGAACGACTGCATACCTCAAGTGTCGCAGAGGAGCGTCGCCGATGCCAAGCCGCCTCGGCTCCCGAATCAACACTCACCACGAGTTTTCTCCGAACGGACGTAACAAATCTGCAAAGAATTCGGGCGCATCGAATATAGTGAGTTCGATGCCATCTCTCGCACTCTCCGAACTGATTGGCGCGCCGGTGATCGACAACACCGGGGCGCATGCCGGACGAGTGCGCGAAGTCGCGCTGGCTCCGCAGGAGAGTTCGAGTCTGGTCGCGAGCTTTGTTGTCAAGACGCGGAACGGCAATCGCGTGGTGCCGGCCAAGTCGATCAGCCTCATCGACAACCGGTTGCGCGTGGCCACGGCCGCCTCCGAGTGGAGCCCGTATGGCAGTGGCGAAGGCTTGCTCCTGCTGGAACGTGATCTGCTTGATCAGCAGATTATCGACGTGCACGGCCGCAAGGTTGTGCGCGTGAACGATGTCGACCTGCACGAGGAGAGCGGCAACGGTCATCTGGTGTTGAAGGTTGGTGCGGTCGACGTGGGTGCGCGCGGCGCCATGCGGCGGCTGCTCAAGGGCGTCGTTCCGGCGGGCGTGCTGCATCCGCTGCTGCAGAAGATTCCGCCGCGGATGATTCCGTGGGAATTCGTCGATCTCATCGAGATTGATCCTGCACGACGGGTGAAGCTGAAGATCTCGCTGGACCGCCTGGCCAAACTTCATCCGGCCGATATCGCAGACATCGTTGAGGACCTGGCGCCGGCAGAGCGCGAGGCCGTCTTCGAGACGCTCAACGACGAGGTCGCGGCCGAGACGCTGGAGGAGATCGATCCCAAGCTCCAGGTCTCGATTCTCAGCTCGCTTGATTCAGACCGTGCTGCCGACATCGTGGAAGAGATGGATCCCGATGCCGCTGCCGACCTGCTGGGCGACATGCACCCCGATGCCTCGCAGGAAATCCTTACGGAGATGCAGCCGGAGGAGCGCGCCGAAGTTACCGAGCTGATGAACTTCGAGGAAGACACGGCAGCCGGGCGCATGACCACGGATTACATGGCGCTGGGACCGGCGGCAAAAGTGGAAGACGCGGTTGAGATGCTGCGCAACTTCGAAGGCGGACTGGAAAGCATCAGCACGATTTACATTATTGGCGAAAACGAGAAGCTGCTGGGCGCGGTGCCGCTGGCTAAGATTGTGCTGGCGCCGGCTGGGACGCCCCTGATGATGCTCAGTACCGGCCACATGACCACCATCCATCCGGGCGCGGACGAAAAAGAAGTGGCAGAACTCTTCGACAAATACAACCTGCTGACTTTGCCGGTGATTGATGACGACGGTGTGCTGACCGGCGTGATCACGGCCGACGACGTCATCAGCATGCTGCGCAAGAAGCTGTAATTCGCCTGCTACACAATGATCGCTAGTTTTGTTTAACCGGCTGTTCGGCCGTGACCAGATATATGTACTGTCCCACGTTGTAGCATGCCACATTGTGGCACCCATTGGTTTGAAGAAGATTCACGATCGTCTCCGCCGAAATGCGGTGCGCCTGCGGCGGCCCAGGCGGCGAGTCCTTGTCGCTGCGCCAATCCAGTATGGCGATCGTGCCTTGCGATAGGGTGATTCGCCGGGCCTCGCGCAAGGCGGCATCCTGATCGTTCAGCTCGTGCCAGATATTGGCGTAGAACGCCAAATCGACGCTGTTGTCAGGCAGAGGCAGATGCGACGCCGTACCGAGATGGAGGGAGATGTTCTTTGGCGACTCCGACTGCTCGAGCTTTTGCCGCAAGAGGTCCAGCATCTCCTGCTGGAGATCGACGGCCAGCACTTCGCCCGCCGAGCCGATTTCCTTCGCCAGGGGAAAGCTGAAGTAGCCGGTGCCGGCGCCGATGTCGGCTACGCGGGCGCCGCGGCTCAAATGCAGACGCAAAAGTACGTCTGCAGGAGGAAGCCACTGCAACCGCTCTGGATCTTCAAGTTTGTGAGCGTGGGAATGTTTGAAAACGCGATCATTCATTTGCTGTCTAGTGGTCGCTCGTTGGGATTGCTGGGAGGGAGCTCACATTGCTGTTGATCACGCCGGGACCCGGCGCTGCGCGTGCTGGTCCTTCAGGTGGGAACGCCCAGCTTGGGCAGAACCCAACGCGTCAGAACCAGGTAAGCGATCAGGATCGCCGCAATCGTTAGAAAATCTTTCATCCATGCTCCGCGATTCGGGAGAGCCACAGTCACGAGACTCTCTACGTACAATTCTACGCTTGCAGCCGAACGCCGGCTGACAGCGCGCTGCAGATGCCGATAAAGGATTAGGGTTGCTGACGGTTTTTCGAAGGAAGTAAGCAACTGCATCACAGAATGTTCTTGCAAACGCAGCGTCCACCATTAACTTGCGAATTGCATTGCTAATTGCTAATCGCTAAAGGCTGATCCAGCCGATGCGGATGGCCATCAAGCTCAGGACGGCCACGATGATCCAGAGCGTTACGCCCTGAATCAGCGGACGCGGGCCAACTTTGCGCAGGGCCGCAGGCGAAAGACTGGCGCCGATCAGGAACAGCGTGATGATCAGCATCAGCTTCCCGGCATTGCTTGCCAGATGGTAGGCGTGAGCGCTGGGGTAGAAGTACGTATTGGCGACAGCAGCAAGACAAAAGAACAGGATGAACCAGGGCCACTGAATGCGCGTCTTACTGCCTTTGACCGCAGCGGTGCCGATCGACATAGGCACAATCCAGAGTGCCCGAGCCAGCTTCACCGTGGTTCCGACAGCTAACGCGACAGCTCCGTACTTTGCCGACGCTCCTACGACCGAACTGGTGTCGTGAATGGCGAGCGCCGCCCACAGCCCGAACTGCGTCTGCGAAAGGTGAAGCCACAGTCCAATCGCAGGAAAAGTCAGCAGTGCGACGGAGTTCAGGACGAACACGGTTCCCAGCGAGACGGACATCTCATCTTCGGTGGCGCCCGTGATTGGCCCAACCGCTGCGATTGCGCTGCCTCCGCAAATTGCCGTGCCCGTGGAAATCAGGAAGGCCGAGCGCGGGCGAACGTCCAGCAGTTTACCCAGCAACGTTCCCAGCAACATGGCGAACGTGATGCTGATCGCGGTATAGACAAAGCCGCCCTTGCCCGCCTTGATCACTTCATGCAGGTTCATGCCGAAGCCCAGGCCAACGACCGCAGCCTGTAGGAGAAACTTCGAAGCTTTACGCGAAGGTGCGGGATAGGGATGAACGGCGATAGCGCCAAAGATGAGGCCGGCCAGTAAGGCCAACGGCGGAGAGGCCCAGGGCGTAAGGCAAAAAATAATTCCGCAGACAAAAAGCAGTTTTGAATTCATCAAAGCAGAAAAGTCAAACTTCAGGATCTTATCGCATGGGATAGGTAGCACCACCGCGCTGAGTAGCAGATTTCGGGCAATAAAATGGGCCCGATGCCAAGGAGCGGTGACGATTTCCTTGGCTCCGAGCCCATTCGATCCTGAAATGGATCGGAGGTGATACTTTTATGGTACGCCGCGATGTGGAAAAGTCAAGGAGAAAACGTGATAAGCTGCTGATTTTTCAGCGGGTTGCACAGTTTCCGGTAAACTCTACAAATGGCTGAAAACAGGAGAGATGCGAGAGCGATTTTTTCGGCCGGGGAGACCGACGCCTCAGGACTCAGGAACCTCGTCCGACGCGAAGTCGACCTAGGCGTTATGGTTCGGTTTTCCAAGCTCCGGATCCTGTTCCTGTGCATGCTGCTGTTGTCGGCGTTCCCGGCAAGAATGGCCGCCCAGAAGGATCAACCTGCCGCAACCACCGTCGCGCCGTCGGGCTCTTCTTCCGCTCCGCTGCTCCAGTACACGCTCCCACCCGACAAACTCGAGAAGGCGTATGCGCTCTACCTGATCAACGGCGCACTGTATCTCGTGACCGGCATCTGGAGCGTGCTGGTGCTGTGGAGCATGCTGCGGACCCGCTTCGGGGAACGCTTGCAAATTCTGGCCGCGCGTCTGTCGAGCAAGCGCCTGGTGCAGGGGCTGGTCGTCATGAGTCTGTTCGTAGTGGCCATGGAGGTGCTGCAGTTGCCCTTCGATCTCTACGAACACCATCTCGGGTTGAAGTACGGACTGTCGGTGCAGGCATGGGGATCGTGGTTCAGCGATTGGGGCAAGGAGATTGTCCTGGGCTGCATCTTCGCTACGATTCTGGGCTGGATTCTGTACTGGGCGCTGCGTCGTAGTCCGCGTCGCTGGTGGTTGTATTTCTGGATGGCGCTGATCCCCTTCGTGATTTTCGTGATGTTCATCGAGCCGGTATGGATCGAGCCGCTCTTCAACCAGTACGAGCCGCTGAGCAAGAACCACGCCGACCTGGTCGCGGAGATCGAGCGCGTCGTACATCGCGGGGGCATGGAAATCCCTCCCGAGCGCATGTACGAGATGAAAGCGAGCGCGAAGACAACCACGCTGAATGCCTACGTCGCGGGCTTCGGCGCCACCAAGCGCGTCGTGGTTTGGGACACCACGATGAAGCAGATGACGATTCCTGAGACGCTCTTCGTCTTCGGTCACGAGATGGGCCACTACGTCCTTGGCCACATTCCGCAGGAGATCGCCATCAATCTTCTTCTGCTGCTGGTGCTGTTCTACTTCGGCTACATGTTCGCCAACCGGCTGGTCGAGACACACGGCGCGGGGTGGGGGATTCGGCAACTCTCCGACTGGTCATCGCTGCCGCTGCTGGTGCTGATCCTTTTTGTGCTGACATTTTTCGCCAGTCCGATCTTCAACGCCATTTCACGCCACTACGAGCACCAAGCCGACCAGTACGGACTTGAGGTCGTTCACGGGCTCATTCCGGACGAGCCTCGCACCGCGGCGCTGGCGTTTCAGAAGTTGGGAGAGATTTCGCTCGATTATCCCTACGTAAACAAATTTTGGGAGTTTTGGGTGTACGATCACCCCTCGATTCCGGATCGCATGATCTTCGCGCAGAGCTATCATCCGTGGGATGAGGGCAAGCAGCCAGAGTTCGTCAAAAGCGCGCCGTGACCGCTGTTTATGATTGTCGTGAAACCGAGTTGGCTTCGTTGACATCGGCTTGCGAGCTCTGTTAGTTTCAATAGTTCCAGTTATTTCCCTAGCGCCCCCAGTGCATCTTCAGCGGTAGGCACTCAAACGACATTGGATGGATACCACTCTTAAACAAGTAGGCCAATTACTGCTCGACTCCGCCCCGACGGTCGTGCTTCTGCTGTTGCTGTGGGCGATTTATGAGTTTCTGGTGCGGAAGCCGCTCCAGCGGATTCTGAAAGAGCGTCGTGATCGCACGGAAGGAGCGGTGCTGAAGGCCCGTTCGGATGTGGCAGCTGCCGAAGCCCGCACCCAGGAGTATGAGCAGAAATTGCGCGAAGCGCGTGCGACGCTCTTCAAAGCTCAGGATGCACGGCGCCAGCGAGCGCAGCAAATGCGCAACGAAGCCATTGCTGAGGCGCGTGCGCGGGCCCAGGAGCAGATTCGCCAGGCGAAGCAGGCGCTTGAGCAGGACATGGCTGCCGCGCGTGCAGGACTGCAGGCTGACTCCGATCGCCTGGCCACCGACATTATCCGCACCATTCTGAAGCCTGCCGGAGCAGCCCCAGTTGCAGGTGGCGCACAATGAACCGCAAGAATCTAAGCCGTCTGGCTGCAATCGCATTTATCCTCTGCCTGTTCCTGGGTACGGTCGCCGCACAAAATTCGGAAAGCGGTTCCGCGTCCGGCAGCGGTGAGCCGGCCAAGGCCGCCAGCGATCCCAACGCCAACGACGCTAACGCCGGCATCAGCGACATTCTTACCGCCACCAGCGAGAAAGCGGCGCATGCTGCCGAGAAGTGGGGACGCGTAGTCGGCGTCGGCCCGAAAGCTTCGTTTTCCATCTCGATCGCGTTCAACTTCATCGCGCTGTTTGGCTTCTTCTATGTGCTGATGAAGTCGAGGGTGCCGCAGATGTTCCGCGAGCGTACCGCCGCGATTCAGAAGGGAATTCGCGAGGCGCAGGAGTCCAGCGCTGACGCGGCTCGCCGTTTGAGCGACATTGAGGCGCGGCTGAGCAAGCTCGGAGCCGAAGTCGAAGCCATGCGGGCATCGGCGGAAACGGAAGCGGCCGCGGAAGAGGCCCGCATTCGCCAGGCCGCCGAAGAAGACAAGCAAAAGGTTGTGCAGGCTGCCGAAACCGAGATCGATGCCATCGCGCGCAACGCGCGGCGCGAGCTGAAGGGTTTCGCGGCTTCGCTGGCCGTCGATTTGGCGGCGCAACGGATGAATGTGGATGAAGGTACCGACCAGGCGCTGGTGCGCCAGTTTGCGTCACAGCTGGGAAAGGACGGCAAGTAAGCCATGGCCGCAATTGCCAGCCGTTACGCCCGCGCACTGGTCGAAGTGATTCTCGAGCAGCATGTCGATTCCGATATCGCCCGCCAGCAGTTGCGCGCGATTGTCGAAGCCGTTCACGAGAGCGATGAGCTCCGTCGGGTGTGGGATTCGCCTGCGATTCCTCCGGAGCAGAAGCGCGCCGTACTCGATGGAATCGCCAAACAGATTGGGGCGGTCAAGCCGATTCGCAACTTCATCGCGATTCTAATTGATCATCGGCGCATTCCGATGCTCACCGATATTCAGCGGCAGTTTGAAGCCGAGCTTGATGCACAGTTGGGATTCGTGGAAGTAGAGATCACCAGTGCTCGCACCTTGACACCGGGAGAGAAGCGCGATCTGGAGAATCGGATCGAGCGAATGACCGCCAAGAAAGTACGGGCCCGGTATCTGTCGAATAAGGATCTGCTGGGCGGCGTGTCGGTGAAGGTGGGCAGCACGATTTACGATGGCTCGGTGCGCGGGCAGCTGGAGAAGATGCGCGAGCAGCTGAGCATGGCGTAAATTTCACCGGCTGGAGCCGGTTGGGAAATCCTGATCGAGGTAGGGGGCCTTCGGCTCCGCGGCGCAAAAGACGCGCTGCTCCGCTCAGGATGACAAGATTGAATTTTCAGCGCGTTGGAATACGCGCTTCGAACGGAACCTTATGGCGCAGATCAAAGCAGACGAGATCACAAAGCTCATCCGCGAGCAGATCGACAATTACGAAACCAAGATCGCGGTCGACGAAGTCGGCACGGTCATGTCCATCGGCGATGGTATCGCCCGTGTTTACGGCCTGGATAAGTGCATGGCCGGCGAACTGCTCTCCTTCCCGCACAACGTCACCGGCATCGCGATGAACCTGGAAGAAGACCAGGTTGGCGTGGTGCTGATGGGCGAGTACACGGAAGTTGAGGAGGGTGACGAGGTCAAGCGCACTGCCCGCATCATGAGCGTGCCTGTGGGCGATTCGCTGATCGGCCGTGTAGTTGACTCGCTCGGCAACCCGATCGACGACAAAGGGCCGCTCAACACTACCGAATACATTGAGATTGAGCGCCTGGCCCCTGGCGTCATTCAGCGCCAGCCTGTTAAAGAGCCGATGGCCACCGGATTGAAGGCCATCGACTCAATGATTCCAATAGGCCGCGGCCAGCGCGAGCTGATCATCGGCGACCGCCAGACCGGCAAGACTGCCGTCGCGCTCGACACCATTATCAACAGCAAGGGCCGCGACCTGATTTGTATCTATTGCGCTATCGGTCAGAAGCGCTCGTCGGTTGCGCAGGTGGTGAAGACGCTGGAAGATTACGGCGCGATGGAATACACCATCGTCGTCTCGGCCTCGGCCTCGGATCCGGCTCCAATGCAGTACATCGCACCTTACGCGGCATGCGCCATGGGCGAGTTCTTCCGCGATAACAAGCGTCACGCGCTGTGCATCTACGACGATCTTTCCAAGCACGCCGTGGCGTATCGCGAGATCTCGCTTCTGCTGCGCCGTCCGCCAGGACGCGAAGCGTATCCCGGCGACGTGTTCTATCTTCACTCCCGCCTGCTGGAGCGCGCTGCAAAGCTGAGCGCCGATCTTGGCGGCGGTTCGCTGACGGCACTGCCGATCATTGAAACGCAGGCGGGTGACGTTTCGGCGTACATTCCGACGAACGTCATCTCCATTACCGACGGCCAGATTTATCTGGAAACCGATTTGTTCAACTCCGGCGTACGTCCGGCTGTGAACGTCGGTTTGTCGGTCAGTCGCGTGGGTGGCAGCGCGCAGATTAAAGCCATGCGTCAGGTTGCCGGTACGCTGCGACTCGACCTCGCGCAGTTCCGCGAACTGGCAGCGTTCTCGCAGTTTGGCAGCGATCTGGACAAGGCAACGCAGCAACAGCTTGCCCGCGGCCAGCGCCTCACGGAGATCCTGAAGCAGGGTCAGTACGCGCCGCTTCCGTTCTCCAAGCAGATTCTGATCATCTACGCCGGCACGCAGGGCTTGCTTGACGACATGCCGGTCGATCAGTTGCGCGACTTCGAGAAGGGTATGTATCAGTACGTGGATACGGCTGCGCCGTCGATCTTCAAAGACATCGAAGAGAAGAAGACGCTCGACGACAACTTGAAGGCCGCGATGACCAAGGCCATCAAGGAGTACAAGGAGCGCTTCGTCAGCGAGCGCCAGACGGCAGCGAAGGCGACCGCGTAAATAGCTTGAAGGGGCGCACCTTCAGGTGTGCAGGGAAGTTGCAGTTTTGAAAGGGCACGGCTTTGAGCCGTGCCGACAGAAGCAATCTTCGAAATCGGCTTTAGCCGCTGAGGTGATTTCGGGATGATGGAGTACTCCAGCGGCTGAAGCCGGCCCGGTTTGTGCAGGCAGGTATGCACGCCTGAAGGCGTGCTCCTCCCGTGAGTAGCGGGCCGGAGATCAACTAGAGACGCAATGCCGAACATACGCGACATCCGAACCCGCATCCGCAGCGTGAAGAGCACGCGGCAAATCACCAAGGCCATGAAGATGGTGGCTGCGGCCAAGCTGCGCCGCGCCCAGGAGCGGGCGCTGGCATCGCGCTCCTATGCGCAGATGCTGGTCAACGTTCTGCGCTCGACCATGAGTCGCGCGGACGTCAACGATCCCAAGACCGGACGGCCTTGCAATCCTCTGCTGGCGGTCCGCCCGGAGCAGAATATTCTGCTGGTGCTGGTTACGGGCGATCGCGGACTGGCTGGCGCCTTCAACTCCAACGTGCTGAAGGCGACCACGAAGTTCATCGATTACTTCGGCGACAAGAACATCGACGTGCTAGCCATCGGCCGCAAAGGCCGCGACTTCCTGCGCCGCCGCTATCCTGCCGGCAAGATGGGCCAGGAGCGCGCTGGACGCGTGCAGATTGTGGGCGAGCACCTGAGCATGCTGGCCAAAGTGGACTACGAATCGGTCAACGAAATTGGCGAACGCATTGCCAAGGAGTACATGGAAGAAAAGTTTGACTCCGTATACCTGGTCTTCAATGAGTTCAAGTCGGTGATCGCGCAACGCTTGATTGCGCAGCGCATTCTGCCGGTGCAGGAGCTGGGACGCCGCGAAGTCGCGTTAACAGAAGAGTTCACCGTGGAAGAGCGGGAGCGCATGGGCGAAGCCGCTCGCAGCGCAGGCATCAGCACCAAGGCTCCGGAGCCGACACCGGCGGAGACAGACGCCAGCCAGTTTGCGACGCAGCCGGTCGATTACATCTACGAGCAGCCGCCGGCAGAAATTTTCGCCGACCTGCTGCCACGTTACATCACGTTCGAGATTTTTCAGGGATTGCTGGAGTCGGTTGCGGCTGAGAACGCAGCCCGCATGACGGCGATGGAGTCGGCGAGCAACAACGCCAACGACGTCATCGACTCCCTGACGCTGACCATGAACCGAGCCCGCCAGGCGACGATTACGAAGGAAATTATCGAGATCGTCAGCGGAGCCGCCGCGCTTTAGAGCAGTTGTCGGTTGCCAGTTGTCAGAACGCGCCCAAGAAACTGAGGTATGGCCTGTGGCGGCCAATCGTTATCAGGATCTTAGGGCGTGGCAACGCGCGATTGAGTTGGCCGAACGAGTGTATGCAGTAACCTCGACTCTGCCGCAGTCGGAGATGCATGGGTTGAAAAGTCAGATGCGGCGTTGTGCTGTATCGGTGTCGAGCAACATCGCCGAGGGGCAGGGTCGCTCGACTCGAGGGGAATTTCACCAGTTTTTGGGTCACGCACGCGGTTCGCTGTATGAACTGGAGACCCAAACGGGTAATTGCGGCAAGACTTGGCTACATAGAACGGTCAGATCGGGATTGTTTGTTAGAAGAATCAAGGGAACTGGGCCGCATGCTCAACGCGCTGATCGCATCGCTGAAGCCAGCGGCTGTTCGGCAAAACTGACAACCGACAACTGACAACGGACAACTTCTTATGGCAGAGAACATCGGACACGTTATTCAGATCGCAGGTCCCGCGGTGGACGTGCAATTTTCAGAGTCGGCGCTGCCGCCCATTTATTCGGCGCTGCGCGTCACCAGCGAAGGCTTCACTGTCCCGCATCCGCTGGACGTCATTCTGGAAGTCGAACAGCAGCTGGGCGAAGGCCGCGTGCGCTGCGTCGCCATGGAGCCCACCGAGGGCATGGTGCGCGGCATGAAGGCCATCGATCTCGGCGGCCCCATCACTGTTCCCGTGGGTCGCGAGACGCTGGGCCGCGTGCTGAATGTCATCGGCAACCCGGTGGACAAGCTTGGTCCGGTGAACGCCGCCAAGCGTAATCCCATTCATCGCCAGGCGCCGGCATTCGACGAACAGTCCACAGAGATGGAAATGTTCGAAACCGGGGTGAAGGTCATCGACCTCATCCAGCCCTTCCTGAAGGGCGGCAAGATCGGCCTGTTCGGCGGCGCCGGCGTGGGCAAGACCGTCATCATTATGGAGCTCATCAATAACGTCGCGCTGAAGCATGGTGGATTTTCCGTGTTCGCCGGCGTGGGTGAGCGTACCCGTGAGGGCAACGATCTCTGGCTGGAAATGCAGGAGTCGGGCGTGGTCAACATCAAGGAGCCGTCGAAGTCGAAGGCTGCCCTGATTTATGGCCAGATGACCGAGCCGCCCGGAGCGCGTCTGCGCGTGGCGTTGACAGCCCTGACCGTCGCCGAGTACTTCCGCGACGAAGAGGGTTCCGACACGCTGCTCTTCATCGACAACATCTTCCGCTTCACCCAGGCGGGTTCGGAAGTATCGACGCTGCTGGGCCGCATGCCTTCGGCCGTGGGATACCAGCCGAACCTCGCAACGGAAATGGGCGAGTTGCAGGAGCGCATTACTTCGACCAAGAAAGGCTCGGTGACCTCGGTGCAGGCGATTTACGTGCCTGCCGACGACTTGACCGATCCGGCGCCGGCCACGACCTTCGCTCACCTGGATGCGACCACCGTGTTATCGCGCCAGATCTCCGAGCTGGGTATCTATCCCGCCGTCGATCCGCTGGCCTCGACCTCGCGCATTCTCGACCCGCGCCTGGTCGGCGAAGCGCATTACAACTGCGCGCAGGCCGTGAAGCGCGTGCTGCAGAGCTACAAA
>DATHQX010000098.1:0-24841 GCA_035482295.1 Verrucomicrobiia bacterium | reverse complement strand
GTTTCGTGTCTGGATAATTTGCTGAAGGGCGCTGCCGGACAGGCGGTGCAGAACATGAACCTGATGTTCGGGTTCAACGAAAAAGAAGGACTGCAATGAAGCTGGTCATCAAAATCGGTGGAGCGGCGCTGGACGATAAAGAGCTGGTGAGCAATTTCGCCAAGACGATTCCCAGCCTCTGCCGAGAGGGCCACAGGCTGGTGATCGTTCACGGCGGCGGCGCAGCATTGAGCCGCACGCTGAAGCAGCTCGGCTGTGAAACGACGTTCATCAACGGCCTACGCGTGACCGATTCGCAGACCCGCGACGTCGCCATGATGGTGCTTGCCGGTCACCTCAACAAACAATTGGTGGCTTCGATCGGCGATGCGGGCCAGCCTGCGATCGGCCTTTGCGGCGGCGATCTGCGCATGGTGTTGGCGTCGAAAAAGAAGCAGCCCGACCTCGGATTCGTCGGCGAGATTTGTAACGTCGACGCCAAGTGGATCACGCGCTTCTGGGATGCAGGTGTTGTTCCCGTCGTCTCAAGCCTGGCGTTGGGCTTTGATGGCGAGTACTACAACGTGAATGCCGATCAGATGGCGTCGGCGTTGGCTGTCGCTTGCGATGCCGATGCGCTGGTGTATCTGACCGACGTTGCCGGCGTGAAAGATGCCGACGGCACCGTGCTGCGCTGGCTCGACGTACAGAACATTGCCGACATGGTGGAACAGGCGACGGTCAGCGGCGGCATGCTGCCCAAGCTGGAAGCCTGTACCAGCGCTCTGAAGAAAGGTGTGACTCGCGTGCGCATTCTGCCCGCGGCTCGCGCCGAGGTTCTCCCCGGATTCTTTACCCATCCTATTGATTGCGGCACCGAGGTGATTGCGTAGTGAGCTGCCTGACACATCCCGTGCTGCACCCGACCGAGCGCAAGGAAGGCGCATGGCCGGGGCCCCGCTTTGATCGCGCTCTCGAGCGACGCTGTTAGCGTCCGCACCGCGGCCGTTTTCCTTCGACATCACATTTTGATTTTCACCTGCTGCGTCGACCCAAGGAGGTGCGACATTGATTGCTACGACTATTCCCCCGGGAGCGAATTTACGCGCATTTGCGCGGCGCGCCGTGACCGGACGCGACTTGATTTCGATTCAGGATTTCTCCGCGGATGAACTTTCTTGCGCGCTGGAGCTGGCTTCGGCCATGAAGGCGCGGGCTGCGGACTTCCGCGGCATTCTCTCCGGCAAACAGATTGTGCTGTTCTTTGAGAAGCCCTCATTGCGCACGCGACTGACGTTTGAAGCCGGCATCAACAGCCTCGGCGGCTCGTCGTTCTTCGTCGACCAGACGCAGTCGCGGCTGGGCGTGCGCGAGAGCTTGAGCGATGTGGCGCACAACCTGGAGCGCTGGATCGACGGCATCGTGCTGCGCACCTTCTCGCACGAGACCGTGACCACGATGGCCCAGCACGCGTCAATCCCAGTGATTAACGCGCTCAGCGATCTGGAGCATCCCTGCCAGGCGCTGGCCGACATGCTGACCTTGCAGGAGCAGTTCGGTGAACTTCGCGGCGTGACCTTTGCCTACGTCGGAGACGGCAACAACATGGCGCATTCGCTGATGCTCGCCGCAGCCAGCTTGGGAGCGAATGTTTCTATCGGCACGCCGAAAGGTTACGAGCCGAACGCGGAGATAACTGCTGCGGCGAAAGAACTGGCGGCCGCGTCGGGTTCGAAGGTGCAGGTGACAAACGACCCGATTGCGGCAGTAGCCGGAGCCGACGCGGTTTACACCGACGTTTGGGCAAGTATGGGTCAGGAAGAGGAAGCTGCCGAACGCAGCGCCATCTTTGCGCCCTTCCAGGTCAATCGCAAACTCTTCTCGTACGCTGCCAAGCATGCCGTGTTCATGCACTGCCTGCCGGCGCATCGCGGTGACGAGGTTACGGCGGAAGTCATCGACTCCCCGCGTTCTGTTGTCTTCGAACAGGCGGAGAACCGTCTGCACATCCAGAAATCCATTCTTGTTTTGCTGCTGGAAGGCGGTTCGCACCGCTTCCCGCCGAGGAGCGCCAATGCGTGAGAAAGTCGTACTTGCTTATTCGGGTGGACTTGATACCTCCATCATCATCCCGTGGCTCAAAGAAAACTATGACTACGACGTCATCGCTTTTGTGGCCGACGTAGGTCAGGGCGACGACATCGAAGCGGTCGTCGAGAAGGCCTACAAGACCGGCGCCTGCAAGGTCATTGTCGAAGATCTGCGGCAGGAGTTCCTGACCGACTACGTATTTCCGGCGATACAAGCGGGCGCGGTGTACGAGCATAAGTACCTGCTGGGCACGTCGCTGGCGCGTCCGGTGATTGCAAAGTATCAGGTGGAAGTTGCGCTGCGTGAAGGTGCGACGGCCGTGGCTCATGGCTGCACCGGCAAGGGGAACGACCAGGTTCGCTTCGAGCACGCGTATCAGGCGCTGGCGCCGGAACTGAAGGTCATCGTGCCGTGGCGCGAGTGGACGCTGCAGTCGCGAGAAGATTGTCTCGACTACGCCGAGGCGCACGGAATTCCCGTGGCGCAGAGCCGCGAGAAGATTCACAGCCGCGATCGCAACCTGCTGCACGTCTCGCATGAGGGTGGCGAGCTGGAAGATCCGAACAACGCGCCGCTGCCGACGACGTGGACGTGGACGAAGTCGCCGCAGGACGCGCCTGATCAGGTCGAGAAGGTCACCATCGAGTTCAAGCAAGGCCTGCCAGTCGCGGTCAATGGCGTCGAGTTGGATGCCGTGGCGCTGACCGAAATCCTGAACGAAATCGGCGCGCGCAATGCTATCGGCCGCATCGACCTGGTGGAGAACCGCTTCGTCGGCATGAAGTCGCGCGGCTGCTACGAAACGCCGGGTGGCACGCTCCTGCTGACGGCGCATCGCGAGCTGGAGGCGCTGTGCCTCGATCGTGAGCTGACGCACTTCAAACAGCACATTGGGTTGAAGTACGCCGAGGTTGTCTACTTCGGTTTGTGGTTCACGCCGCTGCGCGAATCGCTGCAGGCATTCGTCGCCAGTTCGCAGAATGACGTGAATGGCACCGTGACGCTCGCGCTGTACAAGGGCAACATCGACATCGCCGGCCGCAAGTCGGAGTCGTCGCTCTACCGCCCCGACATCGCCAGCTTCACCATGGGCGCCAGCTACAACCAGAAAGATGCCGAAGGATTTATTCGCATCCTCGGATTGCCGGCGCGTTCGCGCGCGATCATTCAGGCCAAGCAGAACGGGGTGCTCTCGTTTGCGAAGAAGCAGGCCGAGTTCGGTGCGGCCGAGCCTGCGTCGAAAGAGGCAGCACAGTGAAGATGTGGTCAGGGCGCTTCAACCAGGCGCCGGATGCGGAGTTCGAGCAGTGGCAGCGGTCGTTTCCTTTCGACCGCATTCTGCTGCCGTATGAAGTTGCGGCCAGCAAGGCGCACGCGTCCGCTCTGGCGAAGGCCGGCGTCCTGACCGCCCCTGAGTTATCGGCAACGCTCTCCGCGCTCGAGCAGATCGGGAGCGAAGGCGTGCCGGACGTTGACGATCCGTCGATCGAAGATGTGCATCACTACGTCGAGCATCGGCTGGTCGAGATTGCCGGCGAGGTTGGCTACAAGCTTCACACCGGGCGTAGTCGCAACGAGCAGATTGCCACTGACCTGCGGCTGTATGTGCGCGAGCAGATCGGTGAGATCGTGAAGCTGCTGGCGGAATTTGCTTCGGCCTTCGTGCGGCAAGCGGAGGAGTCGGGTGCCCCGTCCTCCTCGCCTTCTTTTGGCGGGAGGGTGGGTTCAGAAAACGCTATGCCGGCCTACACGCATCTTCAGCGCGCGGAGCCGGTGCTGGTCGCACATTGGCTGCTTGCGTACGTGGAGATGTTTCTGCGCGACGCCGATCGCCTGAACGATTGCCGCCAGCGGCTGAATGTCTGTCCGCTGGGCTCAGGCGCAATTGCCGGAACGATTCTGCCCCTCGACCGCGAAGCTATTGCGGCGCAGTTGGAGTTCGATGCTCCTACGGCGAACAGCATGGACGCGACCAGCGATCGCGACTTCGCCATCGAGTTCGTGCAGGCGCTGTCGTTCGTTGCGCTGCACCTCAGCCGCTGGGCGGAAGAGTTCATTCTCTTCTCGACCACGGAGTACGGATTCGTGAAGCTGCCGGAGCAGTACTCGACTGGCTCCAGTGCGATGCCACAGAAGAAGAATCCGGATTCGCTGGAGTTGATTCGCGGAAAGTGCGGCAAGGTTTACGCCGAGGCGACCGCGCTGTTCATCGGTGTGAAGGGACTGCCGCTTGCCTACAACAAGGACATGCAGGAGACGCAGCAGCCAGTGTTCGCGGCGGCGCAGCAGGTCTCCAGCATGCTGCGTGTGGCTACGGGTTTTATGAACACGGTTGAGTTCAGGTATGACCGCATGAACATGGCCGCCAGTCAGGGTTTCATGAATGCGCAAGCAGCGGCGGCGTATCTGGTTCGGCAGGAGGTGCCGTTCCGCAAGGCGCACGAGCTGATCGGCAAAGCCGTCCGGCTGTGCGTCGAACAAAGTTGCGAACTTGAGCAACTATCGAAAGAAGATTACGCGCTCTGCGGCATTACTGCCGACGAGCCGTTCTACCAGGCTTTAACACTCAAAGAAGTGTTGGCCATTCACAACGTCCCCGGAGGCACGGCCCCAGCGCGGGTGCGGGAAGCCTTACAGACGGCGAAAGAGAAGTTATCCCAAATTTTAGGAGTCGCCCATGCATGCGCGTAACGCCAAGCTTCCCGATTCTTTTGCGATTGAGCAACTGATCCAGGTTCACGTCGGCGACGGCACACTGTTGCCGCGCTCCCTGTCGGAGATCTGCGAGAATATCCGCGACTTCATCGTCGTCGAGAACGAAGGCGAGATTGTCGGCTGCGGCGCGCTGCATCTCTACGGCATGCACCTCGCTGAGATACGCTCGATCACCGTAGCCAACAAGTCGGCGGGACGCGGCGCCGGGCGTGTACTGATCGACGCGCTGATGAAAGAGGCGAAGAAGCAGAGTGTCACCTGCGTCTGCCTGTTCACGCGTATACCGGAGTTCTTCGCCAAGATGGGTTTCCAGGAAGTCGAGAAGGAAGAGCTGCCCGATAAGGCGCTAAAAGACTGCAATAAGTGCTCGCGGCAGAACGCCTGCGACGAGATCGCGATGTACGTTGGAACGCTGCCGAGGCACGCACGGCTTCGCCGACATCGCGCGCAGCAGAATTACGTTCCCTTGTCGGCGCTGCACGCGTGATCTTACGGACCCACACAATCCAAATGCAGGATTGTGTGGGGCACCCGCGATCTTTTACACGGACCCACCCTGTCCGCCAAAATCGCGCGGCCAGGATGGGGCACCCGTATCATTTCAAATACTGCAGCAGCTCCTTGAACTGCGGGGTGCCGGAGCACCGCAACAGTTCGTACATCATCATCTCGGTCGAGGAGATTACCGCTCCCGCGGCCTTCATCCGCTCCAGACCGATCTTCCAGTTCCACTCCGCGCGCGATCCCACAGCGTCAGATGCTACGTGGACCAGGTAGCCTTCGTTCAGCGCGCCAAGCGCGGTCTGCATGACGCAGATGTGCGCCTCCATCCCACAGAGTAGGACGGTATTGCGATTGCCCGGCACTGCCTTCAGATGCGAGCGAAACTGGTCGCTGCCGAAACAACTGAATTCCAGCTTGTCGTAGGTCGCCACGTCGCCCAGCAGCGACTCGATCTCTGGTACCGTGCCGCCTAAGCCCTTGCTGTACTGGGTGGTCACCAGGATGGGCAGATCCAGAATCCTCGCCAGCCGGATCAGCAGCTGCGAGTTCTTCACCAGTTGCTCTTTATTAAAGATAGGTGGCAGCAGCTTCTCCTGGATGTCAACGACAACCAGCGCGCACTGATCGGCCACCAGCGGCCGGCGCGCGACTTCGGATTGATCGGCTGAAAGGGTTACGTTTCCCAGCGTAGACGACATAGATAGATCCTCGTGTTCGTTCGAATATTCTATCGCGCGCATGGCAGCGGAGCAGATAAACACGAGGGCGGCGGGAAGCGTCGCTCTACAACAAACGGGGAACGTGGACCGCGATCGCCGCGTCCACGGTTGACGCTCGATTCCGAATGCCAATACAATCGTTGTAGCGCAGGTGGCTCGTGCGCTTTTCACCAATAGCCGCGCTTGCTGCCCCCTCGTTCAATGGCAGGACAGCTGACTCTGGATCAGCATATCGGGGTTCGAGTCCCTGGGGGGCAGCCAATAAAACCGCGGGTTTCCTGTTATCCTCCCCACAAAATCAATCTTCGACCAGCGCTGCGTCCCCAAATTTTAGGCTAGGTGCCCTGACGAACGTGGCTTCGCGGAGGCTTCTGCTGGGCGTTCTCGAAATACACTTGACACTGCTGATAGCATCGTCCCGGGTAAACGCTCCGGCGGGATCCAATGAGTAGCTGGATGTATACGGGGAGGGCTGTGCTGTGGCGGCCGCATCGTTCAAGCGGGTCATAAGAGTTGTTATTTCTGTGACAACGACAAGCAGGGGCCGCGATGGTCGCAAACATTTCAGGGCTTCATAACATGAAGGTTGAGGAATAAACACCTGGAGTCTGCATGAAAAAGGAATCAGCGAAACCGGAGGTCCCGCTCGAGAGCTACCGCACTCCCAGCAGCGCACTGTTCGGGAAGAAAAAGGATCTTGATGAGTTCGATCGCCTGGCGGCCGAAGCAGAATCGAGACTCCGACAGAGGGACGCCTCCCGGAACCGGGCGTTGGATGTGATGCTGAAGGTGCTGTTGGTCGCCCTCATCCTAATTGCTGTCACTCGCCTGGCTGGCTGGCTCGCAAAAGCCTTCTAGGACTTTCTTCCGGAGTTAGCGCCTCTTGGTGGGAAGCGGCGAGATTAAAGTTACTCTGGGAAAGCTCGCCGGCACAACGGCACGTATTGGACGACCTACTTCTGCCGACCGATCGGCTCGGACCTTATTCACGGTGTTATCTCATAAACAACCCCGCAACCCTCACCGCAATTCTGCAAACCGCCCTGGTAAGTCGTGCCGTATATATTTCCAGCACTGTCGATCGTGAGTCCGCCTTCCGGCCATTCCCCGTCACTGCCTCCTGTGAAATCGTGAAGGCTGGTATAAATCCAGCCTCCATCGGCGGGTGTCAGTTTGAAAACCACACCGTTGTTGTAGAGGCCATTCATAACGCTGGCGCCATATAGATTGCCGGCAGAATCTCTGACAAGATTTCCCCACGGTCCGAGGCCCGCTCCGCCGTAACGATACATCAGGCTGAAATTCCAGACTCCTCCCGAAGGGCTGATTTCAAAGATGGTGCCGCCAGTCCCGTCCCCGCAGCAGGTTGATCCATAGACATTGCCAGCGTTGTCGAGGATTACACCGCCCTGCGGATCAGATCCGTCAGAGCCGTCGTGAAAGCTGTAGAGCGTCTGTTCAATCCATCCTGATTGTGAAGGCGAGAGTTTGAATATGGTTCCACAGCCGAAGCCAGTGCATCCGGGTTGCCCGCCGGCCGCTGCTGGACCATAGAGATTCCCTGAGCCGTCGAAAACCAATGCAGTTGGGTTGCCGCCGTCTTGTCCGTTGGTGAACGGGTAAATGACCTGGTAGCTCCAGCCCTGTCCGTTCCGCCTCATTTCGTAGGCGACGCCAACGTCACCAGCCCCACCGTTGACATTTGTGCCGTACAGATTTCCAGCCTGGTCGAACACAACTGCGCCTTGAGGGTCGCCGCCGTCACTTCCTCGCGTGAAGTTGTAGAGGATTGTCTCGCTCCAGCGACACGACGCAGAACCACAAAATGTGATGGGTGGACGAAGCTGGTAGACGATGCCATTTTGCCCAGTCCCTCCGTCATAGGTCGTGCCGAACAGGCTGCCATCCGGGCCAATCGTGACGCCCGCCCATGGGAACGAACCGTCCAGACCGTTCCCGAACGAGTGGAGTTGGTGATAAATAAAGCCGGAGCCGGTGCGTTGGAGCTCGTAGGCGGTACCACTGCCGTTAGAAGAGCCACCGCCCCATGCAGTGGTGCCATATAGATTGCCATGTCGATCGGGCGTCACCCCCGCGATAGGATGCTGCGCACTCGAACCTCCTGCGAAGCTATAGATGACCTGGAAAGTCTGAGCACGTAAGCTGGCGCCGGTTAGCGCAAGCAACACAATCAGGCGTGGGAGATAACGGGGAAGGCTTCTGCGGACGGACTGGCCATTCGACATCGGAACCTCCTGGTACAGGCGATCATTTACAGCGAGGTAGCTTGCGCTCCTGTCCCCAGAGAGTTGTCATTGATTTGTGAAAGGTTCGTCAACGAAACGCAACGAGCCATTGAAAGAGTCGCGCTCCTATCACTGCAATGCCCCGCATAATCCGGGTGCGAACGATGAGCGAGGCTGTAGAATCCGGGCGTTAGCAGTTCCCCCAGTCGGGAGTAAATATGCAACGCACAACTCGCCCTATGTCTGCTCTCCTCGTTGCCTGGAAGTTGCCGCTTCCTCTTCTGCTTGCAGCTCTAATCCTCGCCAACAGTCTCCCTTGTGATGCTGGTGCCAGCGAATCGCAGCGGCTGACCCCAGATCATGCTGCCGCCGTGGATCGAGCTGTGCGTGAGTTTATGCAAAGCGTTGCACATAACGTCAGCCAGGACGGTCCCTCGGCATGGATTCAGTATTTCGACCCACGTCCCGTCTTCTTCATGGCTGTCAACGGGCAGATGGCATTCCCCAATGGTACTGCCGCACAGGAAGGCACTCGGAAATTCGCGCAGACCATCCGTCACATTGAATTGAAGTGGGGCGATGATTTGCGCGTTGATCCACTTACCGCCGGTCTTGCCGTCGTAGCAGCCTCTTGGAGCGAAGCCCAGGTGGATACAGCCGGTCACCGTGTTGATGAAGCAGGATACTTTACGGCGCTGGCGGAGTATCGGGACGGGCGCTGGCAATTCCGCGATGCTCACTGGTCGTCGCCCGTGTCACCGAGCCATTGATGCTCCAATTTCGGTCCCGCCCGCCGGCGAATTCATCAGCGAATCATCCTGGCGAGCACCGGAATCTTTACTGTGCCGGGGCCGGGGCAGGCTGCTGTGCCGGAGTTCCGAAATTCACCTTTGGAGCTTGGCGAGCTCCTTCGTCGGTCTTGAAATAGGCATCGTTGCGGGTGAAGCCCGACATGCTGGCCACGATGTTGTTCGGAAATAACGATATGTAGGTGTTGTAGTCCTGCACGGTCTCGTTATATCGGCGACGTTCGATCGCGATCCGGTTTTCCGTGCCTGCCAGTTCGTCTTGCAGGCGCAAGAAGTTCTCGTTTGATTTCAGCTGCGGATAGTTCTCCACCACAACCAGTAGGCGGCTCAAGGCAGAATCGAGTTGACCGTTGGCGGCGATTTTGTCCGCTGGCGTCTTAGCGCCCGCCATTGCAGCTCGCGCCGCGGCGATATCGCCAAACACTTTTTCCTCGTGGGCCGCGAAACCCTTCACCGTCTCCACCAGGTTGGGGATCAGGTCGGATCTTCGTTGCAGGACCACATCCACTTGCGCCCAGGCCGCGTTGACTGCTTCACGCTTGCGAACCATCTCGTTGCGGTGGCCGACGAACGTGCCGCCCACCCAGAAGAGAAGCAATACGATGATGACGAGTGCAATCAGTCCTTTTTTCATATCAAGCTTTCTCCACCGAAGCCGCCGGAATGAAACCAGGCGCGACTTTCGCTATGACGTTCTTTGCAGATGGCGTTTAGGGGCCCGGTGTTCCAGTTCGTGCGCGACTTTGTGGATCGCGGCCATGTAGGCATGGTACAACTCACTCAAGTTTTCCGGCTGGCGCTCGTGATTGCGTAACTCCAGAACCTTCCGCAGTGGCGCCGCTTCAAACTGAAATGCCTCCGCGGCTTGTTGTAGCGCCTGGGCCTTATCGTACGAAGGATCCTTCCCAACCGCGATCAAAGCATGACGGAACAGAGTCACGACGCTGGTAACGGACTTCGCCAGCACCGCCCGGAGCTCGTCATTATTATCCGACGCCAGCAGGAAGTGGTGACGAAGCCGCAGGAGCGTGGTGCGCAGCTCATGTTCTACCTCCACGCGATGCAGGTTCATCGGAACGTCGATGCTGGCGACAATATCTTCACCAAACAAGGTCTTGTGCGACCGTTTGATATCCAGGAGTTCGATGGCGAATACGTCGGCGGACTCGCGCAGTTCTTCAAGGGTCATAACCAGTGGCGGCCTAAGCTTCTCGTCACGACTCCACCAGCCGACCACCTTCGAAAGCGATGGAAACGATTCCTGGGATAGCTGTCGCAACAAGATGAGCAAGTTTACGTCGGAGAACGTCTCGTGAAAATCCTCGCGAGCCGCGGAACCGTACACCACGACCGACAAGAGATTGTCGCCGCACGCCCGCTGTAATCGGGCAACAAGTTCCTGCAGTTTGTCTTCGGGTTTCTTCATGGTCTCCAACTCTCGGAGTTACTTACCAGCTTCCGCCGGCGCCGCCGCCTCCGCTCATCCCGCCGCCAAAACCGCCGAAGCCCCCAAAGCCTCCTCCGCCGCCGCCACCGGAAAATCCTCCGGAGCTTCCGCCGAAACCGCCGCCCCAACTACCGCCGCGTCCGCCCATAGCACTGCCGAGAAGGAACCACGGCAAAGCCGATCCGCCGCCGCCTCCCGATCGCGGTCCACCCCCGCCACGCCTTACTGCGCTGATGATCCCGCGGATGACCAAGAAGATAACGACGATGACGAGCCAGGGCAACCATGATGGTAACGGAGACGACGCAGCGGTAGGCGGCCGGGCACCGGCCGGCACACCATTCAGCTGAACCCCTTTGTCCGCTGCGATTAGTTGGGCGACCTGTTGTACCGCGAGCAGGACGGCGCCACTGTAATCCTGCTGCCGCAGGTCGGGCAGCATGGCACGGCCGATGTCGCCGGCGCGAGCGTCGTTGATTACGGGTTCCAGGCCGTATCCAACCTCGACTCGATATTGGCGCTCCGAAGGGGCCAACAACACAAGGACGCCACGATTGTCCTTCTTAGGTCCGACACCCAACTGCTTATAAAGATCGGCGGCGTAGTCTTCTTTGCTCTCGCCGTCCAGGGAATTCACCGTTACGACCGCAATTTGGGCTCCCGTTTTCTGCTGGACCTCGGCACAGATTGTTTCCAACTGAGTCTTGGTCGCCGGATCGATGACGTGAGCCAGATCGGTGACGAAGCCCTGAGGCTTAATGTCCTTGATTTTCTCGGCGGATGCGAACGAGCACAGTGCGACCAGTGCCGTCAGCAAGACGAGTTTGATGCGAGTCAGCACTAGCGGTTGGAAAGTCTTCTCAGGTAAGTACGCTAGAGAACGGCTCTCTCGGTGTCAAGGACACCCACACGCGATGTTACTCCCGTGATGCCCGTGCCTGCGGGCTATCCATGCGTGATCTCATTGACTTGGAAGCTGTGCGCGAGTCCGGAGAAAACGCCTGTCATATAAGTGGTGTCTCGGGCAACTGAGGTTACTCTTCGAGGTAGCTGATTACCTTAGCCGTAGAAGGCTTGTACTTATAGGCCATTGTTTACCCATGATTCAGAGCCTAGAATCTTGCCAGTTCGTTCTTCGGCCGGCAAATGAAATGCAGGATAAGCTGAGCCACTTCGTTATGCTGTTATAGATGTCTGAAATAGTCTTTGGCAGCGATTGTAGTTATCTTTGCACCGTCGTCTGAATGTTGTATTTCTGTTTTGGATTGATCGCTTAGTCTTGAGCAGAATTGCCCACCTCTCTTTGTTAAGCGCAGTTGGACCAGCATTTTCTCCGCTGGTTCCGGTTCAGCCACCCGCATCGAAAAACTCGAGCTGTAACTATTAGCCAGAACGGCGTTCCGACAGACGATTGTACTCGGTCGCGGAAGCGTCGTCTGTCGTAGTTGTCGGTGTCCCGATTCGCGGTCCTGGAAACCCGTCGGGGCAAGTCGAGCAAGCGTCGATATGCGCAAACCCGTGGTGCGGGTCATTTCCGAAGCGATTGATATTCGCGGGCGGCTGCTGCTGCTCTTTCGCGAATTGGAAGACGTGCAGGTAAGCGAGGTCGGAATTCCCGACCTGGTTTGCATTGGATGCGATCGCCAGCTATCTCTTCGCGACGTGGAACGCGCCCGCAAGTGCAGTTACGGGGTGAAAGTCCCGATTGTGCTGGTGGCCTGGAACGGCTCAGAAGAGCTCGCGATTGCCGCTCTGCGTCACGGCATCAACGACTATGTTCGCGGCGTGAATTCTCGGACCGAATTGCCTCGCGTCCTGCTCTCGATCTCCCAGGCTCAGCCACAAACATCCATTGCCAGTTGCGATCTGCTGGTCGGCGAAAGCGAATTCATCCGCGGCGCCCGCGACTATATCCATCGCGTGGCCCTGACCTCCAGCAACGTGCTGGTGACGGGAGAGACTGGCACCGGAAAAGACCTGGTGGCAAAGCTGATTCATCGCAATAGTCCGCGGGCCGACAAGGCGCTGGTCTGCATTAACTGCGCTGCTATTCCCGACACGCTGCTGGAGAGCGAACTGTTTGGCGTCGAGCGCGGAGCCTATACCGGCGCCGAAACTTCCCATGACGGTGAGCTGAAAGCGGCCGACGGCGGTACCGCCTTCCTGGATGAGATCGGCGATATGAGTCCTTACGCGCAGGCCAAAGTTCTGCGGGTCATCGAGACGCGTGAGGTGCGCCGCTTGGGCGGCGGTAAGACGCAGCATGTGGACTTTCGCGTTGTAGCGGCTACGAATCGCAATCTGGAAGCACTGTCGCAGGACGGGCAATTCCGCCGCGACCTGTTCTTCCGGTTGAATGTCGCTCGGATTCATCTGCCGCCGCTGCGGGAACGTCGCGAAGATCTTTTGCCGCTGGCGCATCACTTCCGGGAGGAATTCAATCGCAGTTTCGGTCGCGTCACGCTGGGATTCACGCCTCGTTCGGAGCACGCCATCATCAACTACTCCTGGCCCGGTAATGTACGCGAGCTCAGGAATCTGGTCGAGGCCTCGTTCATTACGCTGGATTCGGGCGCCGAGTGGGTGGAGATGCCGGACTTCTTCTGTGCGGTGGTCGAGGGCGAGAACGTTGCCGAGCCAGGCGAGGTGAACCGCATCGTGCGAGCGCTCTCCGAAAGCGGCTGGAACAAGAGCAAAGCCGCCGACCTCTTAAGTTGGTCGAGAATGACCCTGTATCGAAAGATGGAGCGCTACGGAATCGCTGCGGAAAATCAGAACGCGGTGTCGAGTAAGCATTAAGGATTCGCCGCTTCGGCCGTCAGCCAACCAGCAGGCCTCCAGGCGGTATTACTCGAAGCATTTAGCCAAGAGTCGAGGTCGCCGGGCGGAGGCCGCACAAAACATCGAATGTTGTTGTTCTGCAACTCCTAAGCAAGCTGCCGTCGATTCGGAGCTATATACGCATGCGCTCCGCCGCCGGAAACTCCCGGCGAAATTGCCCTATAGCGGAATGTAAGAGGCGATTTGTTCAACGTCTCTAGCCGTTGGCGGGAGATCTTCGCAAAGCGATTCTATGCGCAGCGCGTCTTCTTTGCTTCTTAGCTCTTATGCCTGCGGCACGCTCTTCTGCCGTCCGCCAGCGAGAGACATATTGCCTTGCAGGCGCGGGTGCGGGAACGGCGGTTACGGCTGATTCCGAACTTTCGTCTTTCGTAGACATGTTTTTCTCTCCCTTTGTCGTCTTAACTAGTTTTTCTCGGTGATGTTGTCGTGGGCGGCTGAAATGAGAGCTTTTCTTGTCCGGCGGCGGACAGGAGGCGCGCCAGGTGCTCTTCGAGGCGAAAGGCCCCGCTCCGAAGTTCGCAGCAACGCTCCTTCGGAGCCGCTCCGCAAACGGGGCATGGCACTGACAATCTCTGCTCCGGAGTCAGATCTTTGATTTGCATCGCGCGTCCTCTAGCTCATAAACGGCCTGCGTCCGGGCCGCCGATCTAAGCAATTTTCTTTTGCCCTCGCTCTACGGTCTTTCCCCAATCCCACACCTGCTTATCGGCTTCTCTTTTGCTGATTCCATATACGGTCTGTATCTTGCTGATGAGTTGCTCCCGCTTGCCGCATATGGTGTCAAGATCGGCGTCGGTGAGTTTGCCCCAATTGTCTTTAGCCGAACTCATCAAATCTTTCCAGCGGCTTTCCACTTGGTCCCAGTTCATCGAGTTCTCCTTGTTGCGAATTGCCAGTCATTCTCCGGGTGCACGATGCCGTCACACATCAAGCGCGCGCTGTGACATCGGATGAATGTGTGAGCCTTGTTGTATGTGTCGGGAATGGGCAGCGATTGAAACATAGGGAATACCCAAAAATCGCTTTCTCCCTATGTGAGTCAATTCCAGACAGTTGAAATGTCGCAGGTGATTCTGCGCTAAGAGCCGCTTGACCCCTCGAAGCAGTGTCTTTTGCCCGCCCCAGGCGGGAACTACCGTTTTCAGTTCGTCTGCCATGAAAAACAACTTCCAGCCCGAGTCCCGGATCTTTCGATCCAGACCAGAGCTCTCGCTGACTCCAAGTGATTGCCAACTCTCGCAGTAAGGTTCGCTCTCTATTCCGAGCGAACGCAAGCTCTCCGATTGCCGAACCATGATCGTGCCAGTTTGTATTAGGGTTGCCATGGAAGCCTCCTTCTGCATTCGTATGAAGCAGGAGGCGCATTCCGATTTCCTGCTTAAGAGCCATCGATGTGATTGAGAGCGGTTGCTTTGAGGTGATCTGACCGAGACGAACGACACCAGGCGTACTTTGCCTGCGAAATGCAAAGCGGCTCGATTTGTGAGCCACGACGTTAGACTACCGGCAGGGGCCCTTGTCAGTCTGAGCAGAATCGCTCACTTAGCAAGGTTGTACGACTGAGGGCCTAATCAAGGATCGTCTTGCCGCTCGACCCAACAGCCCATTCAACCGGCGCAAAGCTACGCGTCGCATGATTGCCGCTTATTTCCGATTGCCTGTTGCCGCACGACAGGCAAACTGTCCCAATTTTCGTTAAAACGCTTTCTCTCGTGATTTCGCTCTCGCGTGTTCCGAATGAGCCCGAAATCACGGGGTCTCCGCACTTGTGGCATGGATAAGCAGTGAATGCCGGCGCCTGGCACCTCCGCAGTGGTCACTATTGCTCAGACCCACACAATATCAAGGTGAGAGAGTTACTTAGCATATTTCTCCGCTAACAGTCAGAGGATTGTGAACTGCTCAGCGGATTTACCACTAGCCCTTCTCAATAAGTTCGGCGCGAGCCAGGACAAAAGTTCAGTTTGAGCAACCCCGCTCGGCGCAGCCAATAAATCCGCAATACACACACGCGGTTGGGTGGGCGCGAGGCACTCGCACTTGTGCGGCTCGATGTGGCACTTAATGCCGTGCGGTGTGCAGATTGGAACCAAATGTCGTTGCCTAAGACACTGCCATTCAGAAAGCCCTTGAGAATTGGAAGCTCAGTATCGCGCGTTATCGGGTCTGCTCAGGTGATCGAGCCGACCGTTAGCCTATCGCTTCCAAGCCGAATTGCAATCATTGGGAATTATCTTCCCCGGCAATGCGGGATTGCGACTTTCACAACCGACCTGTGTGACGCTGTTTCCGGCGAATACGGGACGGAACGTTTGTTCGCTTTGCCGGTGAATGATCCTGATTCTGAATACGGTTATCCCGAGCGCGTTCGATTCGAGTTAACCGAAGAGGAGCTTTCCTCCTATCATCGCGCTGCCGAGTTCCTCAACTTCACCAATGTCGACCTTGTGTGCGTGCAGCACGAGTACGGTATCTTCGGCGGAAAAGCCGGTAGTCACATTCTGGAGCTGTTGCAGCGTCTCCGCATGCCGGTAGTGACCACTCTTCACACCGTGCTGCGTGACCCGAATCCGGACCAGCATCGGGTCATGGTGGAACTCGCCGAGCTTTCCGATCGTCTCATCGTAATGAGCCAGCACTCCTCCGACTTTCTCCAGGAGATCTTCCAGGTGCCGGCGAACAAGATTGACGTCATTCCGCACGGCGTCCCCAACCTGGCGTTCGTCGACCCCAACTTTTACAAGGATCGATTCGCCGTGGGAGGCAAGTCTGTATTGCTGACCTTCGGACTGCTCTCACCAAACAAGGGAGTCGAGACAGTCATTCAGGCCATGCCGCGCATTTTGTCTCACAACAGCAACGTTATGTACATTGTCGCAGGTGCGACTCATCCTCACATCCGGAAGCGCGAGGGAGATCGGTACCGGGAATCGCTGCAGCTGCTTGCCAAGGATCTTGGGGTTGAAAAGAATGTCATATTTCATAACCGGTTTGTCAGTCCTGAGGAGATGATGGAGTTCATCGGCTGCGCCGATATTTACATCACACCTTATAAGAACGAGGCGCAGGTCGTTTCTGGAACGCTGGCCTACGCGTTAGGCGCCGGCAAAGCGGTTATCTCTACCCCTTACTGGCACGCGCTCGAACTGCTCGATCAGCGCCGAGGAATAATCGTGCCGTTCAATGACGAGAACGCAATCGCAGAACAGACGATTCATCTTCTGGAAAACGAGGCTGAACGGCACGCCATGCGCAAGCGCGCATATGTGTACTCACGCAACATGGTATGGAAATGCGTGGCGCAGGATTACATGCGCAGCTTCCAGAAAGCGCGCGCCGACCGTATGTGGAACTCTCGCCTCGCCGGCTCGCGTCCGGGCAATCGCATTGCCCAACTGCCTCAGGTGAGGCTGAATCACCTCAGCCGTATGACTGACGACACCGGCATGTTGCAACATGCCATATTCGCCGTTCCCAATTACCACGAAGGCTACGCCACCGACGACAATGCCCGAGCCCTGATCGTCTCGATTCTTGCCGAGCCAGGGGCAATGAATGCAGAATCGCCCAAAACCCTTGCTTCCCGATACCTGGCATTTCTATGGCTTGCCTTCAACGCCGCCAACGGAAGATTCCGCAACTTCTTGAGCTATAGCCGAGAGTGGCAGGAGGCGCAGGGATCCGAAGACAGTCATGGCCGAGCCTTGTGGTCTTTGGGAACCGCAATTCATCAGAGTGGTAATGAAAACCTGAGAGGACTGGCGGGGCGTCTCTTTGAACTCGCCGTCCCTGCTGTTCTGAGTTTCACCAGTCCCCGGTCATGGGCGTTTTCTCTATTCGGAATCCAGGAATATCTGGACCGATTCCCCGGAGACAGGTCCGCGCAAAGGCACCGCGATCTTCTTGCCGCCAAGTTGCTGAAGATCTATCAAATCACTCGTACACCAGATTGGAATTGGTTTGAAGAGGGATTGGCCTATTCCAACGCACGTTTGCCCCAGGCGTTATTGCTGGCAGGCTCGCGTGCCTCCAACAAAGAATGGCTCGCCGCAGGTCTGGAGTCGCTGACCTGGCTCGAGAAGCAACAACGCTGCACGATCAACGGACATTTCGTCCCGATAGGCTCACAGGGGTTCTACAGCAAAACCGGCGGAAGAGCCCGTTTCGATCAGCAGCCCCTGGAAGCGAATGCCACAGTCTGCGCCTGCCTCGAAGCTTATCGCGCAACCGGCGAAGAGCGTTGGCGTACCCAAGCATGGACCGCATTCAATTGGTTCCTGGGAGATAACGATCTGAAAACTTCGTTGTACGACCCCAGCACTGGCGGTTGCCGGGACGGCCTTCATGCGGACCGGGCCAACGAGAATCAGGGCGCAGAGTCAACCTTGTCGTTCCTGATGGCACTCCTTGAGATGCAACAACTCGAGGTGGTTACTCCAGAGCTAACTCTTCGCTGAATGTAAGATCGTTCGAATGCAGCAATTGTAGTTTGAGCACTATTTCTTGTGACACCTTATGAAATTAGACACTGGCTCTATCGATTCCATCGACTCTACCGAGTGCTTACTGCGGCGGCATCCTGCCAACCCCATCCTGACCAGCAAAGACTGGCCGTATCGAATCAATAGCGTATTTAATGCCGGCGCCACGCTCCTGCCGGACGGCTCTACCTTGTTGCTCTGCCGGATCGAGGATCGCCGCGGGTTATCCCATCTCTGCTCGGCCCGATCGGAGAATGGCATAGATGGATGGAAGATTGATCCAATCCCCACCCTCATGCCCGATCCAGATGAATATCCGGAAGAGCTGTGGGGCATCGAGGATCCCCGTATCACCTACGTTCCAGAATTGCAGCAGTACGCCGTTGCCTACACCTCGTACTCTAAAGGCGGACCAGGAGTTTCGCTGGCGCTGACTAAGGACTTTCGAAACTTCGAACGTTACGGGGTCATTATGTCGGCGGACGACA
Source organism: Verrucomicrobiia bacterium (assembly GCA_035482295.1). GTDB lineage: Bacteria > Acidobacteriota > Terriglobia > Terriglobales > Acidobacteriaceae > Bog-257. Next base: position 6,518 of record DATHQX010000098.1, on the reverse strand, counting down.
AGGATGCTGCCCTCCTGCCTTACAGAGTTGATGGTCTATGGGCTCTCATCCACCGCCCGATGACTCCACTGGGATGTCACATTTGGATTTCCTATTCGCCTGATCTGCGTCATTGGGGAGGCCATCGAGTGATGATGGAGGCGCGAAAGGGAGCGTGGTGGGATGCCAATAAGATCGGCCTTTCTTCCCCTCCTATAGAGACCGAGCGAGGCTGGCTCATGCTATACCACGGAGTGAAGCAGACCGCCTCAGGTTCGCTATACCGGATCGGCCTCGCTCTATTCGACATGCAAAAGCCGGATGTCTGCCTGCTGCGAGGTGATTCCTGGATCTTCGGACCGGAAGCCGATTATGAGCGCGGTGGGGACGTGCACGACGTGGTCTTTCCGTGCGGCCACACGATAGGTCCCGATGGAGATACGATCAACGTCTACTATGGTGCGGGCGACTCCTGTATAGCTCTGGCCCAGGGAAGTTTGAGGTCGTTATTAGACTGGTTGGAGCACAACGGCAAACCCAGTGAGCGAGATCGTAATTGCTAGAAGCGTGGCCGTGCGATACCCGAAAGATTCAATGTGCAGATATCTAACGCTGAGGAAACCATGAAAAATCTTTATGTTGGAAATATGGAGAGAACTACGACCGAGCAGGACCTGAGGACCGCCTTCGGAACCTATGGTCCGGTCGGGTTGGTCACCATCATAACGGACCGAACAACCGGAACTCCTCGCGGATTCGGGTTCGTCGAAATGAGCGCGGACAAAGATGCGCAGGAAGCAATCTTGGGGTTGAATGGCTCGCTGATGGCGGGTCGCACGATCGTAGTCGGAGAAGCTCACCCGAAAACAAACAATGATCGAACCCGAACCTCAACGTAACGGGGTAGAGATCCGCGGGCCCGTTGTCAGCCAGACTACCGTCATTTCTTTGACATCCTCCTGCCAACATTTCGCGCAAATCATCAAGCGACCTTCCAGGCAATTGCTCTTTGTCGACGGCCGTGAGAGCGCTTTCTATCGCTAGTCATGCAGGAGGAAGGTGAGTAACGACTGATTGACTCGAAGTGTGCCGTTATAGCGGATAAGTCCCAGCTTTCGGAATCGATTCATGAAGTGGCTCACCCTGGATCGTGTCGTGCCGATCATTTCGGCGAGGGTTTCCTGGCTGATCTTGATGAGCACGGGCTCGGGCCTGGATTGAGATCCGAAGTTCGCCAGCAGCAGCAGAAGCCGTGCCAGCCGTTTTTCGCTGGAACTAAAAATCTGGTCGACGATATCTTCTTCGATTCGGCCGATCCGCGCCACCAGGTACGCAATAAACAGCTTCGCAAAAGCGGGCTCTTGTTGAATGATGCGGACAATTGCCGCCCTTGTTACACGGGCAAGTGTGGAAGGCTGGATTGCCATCGCGCTGCACGTCCGCAGCGATTCTCTTCCGAGACAGCCCTCACCGAAGAGATCACCCTTCCGCAAGATGGCCAGCACAGCTTTTTTCCCATTTTTCGCCTCGACGACTAACTTCACGTTGCCACTCTGAAGGTAGTACATCGCATCAGCCTTGGCCCCCTGATGGAAGACTACTTCGTTATGTTTGTAGTCTCGGGAAGCCGTCCGTTGGGCAATCCGCTTGAATAGTACGGAAGAACTGGGAGGATAAACCTTTTTGTTTGGCACACAGCATCCCTGAGACGGTGACGTAGCTGGCAACAGATCGAGTCTATCTATCGAATAGACGGTTTCGCTGAGCAATAATGCTCACTGCTTGCGACGCGGAAGGGCAAGGCGGCGATGCTCAGGAAGAAATATTGACGAACGATTCTCCGGGCTGTTGTCCGCCTTGCTGCCGCCAGTTCTGATATCCGGACTTGCTTCTCGGCATCGCCAGCTGAGGCATCGGTTGACCCGCAAACAGTTGCCGGCAAGGCTTCGCCAGCCAACGAGCCCAGCGGGTAGACCATGAACCACGCGCGCTGTCAGCGGCAATGCCCGTATCCGCATACATCTGCCGGTAAATCTTGGAAATCAAGACGAACGTCAAACGGCCTTTCATCGTCTTAACAAAACGCGCTCGGTGCCATATGGATCCTATGCTGTAGTAGCTGTTCCAGACGCTTTGCGTGCGCTGGCGGATTTCGTCGGTGGACATCGTGGGGTGCGGGCTATACAGCTTCGGCCGGTTCGCATGCGGAATCAGCCAATGTCGCGTGATCGGGACTCCTGCGACTTCGGGCGCCGTGGCGCCCAGATCGGTTTCCCAGCGGTTGAAATCAACCGTGCCGGGAAATGGCGTCAGCATCACGAACTGCGCGAACGTCAGGTCCGACCTCTGAGCAACCTCAGCGGTGGTGGCAAAAGTGTCGGAGCGATCACTTGGCAGACCGAAGATAAACGATCCCAGAACATGGACCCCGTGCCGGCGAAAGGTTTGTAGTCGCTCGACCAGACTGTCTCCAGCGAGATTGAAATCTTTGTACACATCTTTCAGTCCCGCCGGAGTGACCGACTCCACCCCTACTAATGCTCCCTTGATGCGAGCTGCCCGCATTGCATCCAGGAACTGGGGATCCTCCGCCGCCTCCATGGTGATCTGGGTGAAGAAAACAGTGTCGGAGGGAAGCTCAGCCAAAGCCGCCATCAATTCGAAACGTTCCGCGCGGATTGCTTCCAGTTCCCGCAGGCGCTCTGAATTCTGGCGAGTCGCCAACTTCAGGTCGTTAAGGCTTACGGGATAGAAGTTGTCATCGGCCAACGCGATATAACGAAACCCGAGGCGCCGCAGTGCGACAATCTCTTCGACGACGGCGTCGGAAGAACGTTGCCGAGGACGCTGGCCGTCGGTTCGCCATACCGAACAGAAGGAGCAATGTTTCGGACAGCCGCGAATCGTCTGGACCGAAGCCCACATATAAGACTTGCGCGGAATCAGGTCCCAGCGGGCGGCCACAAAATCGCTAGCCGCAAGCCTCCCTCCCTCGTAGATGGGCTTAGGCGCCGATCGCGCGCAATCGTCGAGCACGCGGGCCCAGACCACATCTCCATCGCCTTTGACGACGGAGTGGGCGCCTCCAAATCGATGCGCTTCCTCCGGATAAAGGGTTGCGTGTATTCCTCCGAACACCACGTACGCTCCACGATCACGTGCTGCCCGTCCGATGTCGTAGCCCCGCAGCGCGTTACCCGTGTGAATGCTGATGCCGACAGCATCGCCTTCCTGAATCTGCAGCGGATCGCTTTGCTTGAGGGTCTCATCGACCAGCAGGGGATCGCCGAAGTGCCGGGGGGTTGCCCCAGCCATCACGTAGAGCCATCGGGGCGTGATAACGGCCGTTCCAAATGAACTATTACTCGGATTGATGAGGTGAACTCTCGTCCGGTGAGCTGAGGCTTTTGTGCCGGGCTGCTGAATGTGATCCTCTGGTCCGCGAGTAGATCTCGGAAAACTTACCAGGATCCGACTCACTTGGGATACGTCCCAACTGGCTGGATCGCCATTTGAAGATCGCGCCCTTTTGATTACCCCATTGCAGGCTTAGGCCGTTACTGCGACTGAGATTTCATCTACTGTATAAAATTGCTCACCCTGATATCTGAGCAAAATTGCTCACTGTCGCAAAGTCCTCAGGAGCCAACAGGCAGTCCTTCAAGCGTGTGTGTTCTCGAACAAACGACCGAGGGCTGGCGCTTGCGCATGATCGGAACCGGGCGGCAGAAAGGGCTGCGTCCACGATGCGAATGAGAAGAAGGGCGGTTTACAGTGGTGGCGACGAGCCGAAGGACAGGGATACTGAGGAGGGAGATGCAGAAAAATCCTCTTTCTCTCCCTGAAACGGCAGCAAATTAAAACGGCAATCACACACCTGCATCAGATGAGGCACGTATGTGCAGGGACTCCCGCGAGGCCCCATCTGAGCAGGCGGTGTTAGTCCCGCAAACCCTCACAGATCTCGGCATCGAACCTGGTATGAAGACCGGGCCGGGAGCACGAAAAGTATCGTCGTGACAAGCAACAACTCGAAGATGCAATTGCCTCTTTAGAACGCGAGAGGAGGATATGACCGAGGTTCTTGCCCCGAAGTTGAATGATGAGATGGAAGCACGTGCAGAGAGGTATGTCGACGCCTTTGATCTCTTAAAGGAAGAACGACAAATCCTCGAGCACCTGTACGAACCGTTGCGGAAGGCGCTGGTGGCGTCCAACGAGACGGCAAAGAAACTTACATTCGTTTGTCGCATAGGTTTCGACATTCCGCGCCAAGCCTCACTTGCCATGAAACCCTTAGACCGACGAAGATCTTTGTTCCGGGATCAGGGCGACCTTGAACTGGCTCTGAAGAGTTTAACTTCGGCGATGACTCCTCGTTAAACCGCTTCCGGGACGGGGAGCGGATCTTCACCAAGAGTTTAATGAGCGTGGCTGGCTGCACGGATGGAAGCTGGCGTCAACTTATACGCTATGCCGCCGGAGTACAGGCCCCCACTCGCCTCGCCATAGAGTTCGCCGAAGCGATCCATGAATAGCCCACTCGTGGGACCATTTTCTTGAGTGAATGTGAAAAGCAGGGTTTCCGGCCAACTGCCGTGTCGTGGTGAAAGCTCGAAGACGACTGCGGGTATAACGGAGTCGCCTTCGCCGGCCCCGTAAAGATTTCCGGCGCTGTCCAGAATCAGCGGAACTAGAGGACCCCCGGTATCGGGGGGCTGCCCACTGAAGATGTGCAGGGTTGTCTCCGTCCATCCGCCACCACCGTCAGGCGACAGCTCGTACACCGTCCCACAACCGAAGGGAGCGCAGTTCTGGCCAGTTAGGTCTCCTCCCTGGGGAGCCGGGCCGTAGAGATTTCCGGCGGCGTCCATGACTAAACCGGCCCAAAGTCCGGAGCCGTCTTCGCCATTGAAGCTGTGCAACACGGTTTCCGTCCAGCCGCTCACGCCGGGCGACAACTCGAAGGCGGTTCCGCAACCGACGCCGCAGAAAACGCTCCTATCGCCACCCTCATAGGTTGTGCCATAGATGTTGCCGGCGGCATCCATGATCAAGCCACCCAAAGGACTAGCTCCGTCATTGCCGCTTCCAAAGCTGTGTAGCGTAGTTTCCGTCCAGTTTCCACCGGAACTGGGCGACAATTCGAAGACAGTACCCCACCCATAAGAACCGCCATAAAGAGCCGTGCCGTAAAGGTTACCCGCAGTGTCCATAGTCATGCCGCCAGAGGGGAACGCTTCGTTGCTATTGGTTTGAAAGCTATAAAGCACGGTTTCCGTCCAGCCGCCACTACCGTCGGGCGACAACTCGAACACGGTTCCGTCGCCTTGAAGCCCTCCTTGAGTGGTCACGCCAAAGAGATTGCCGCGGCGGTCCATGACCAGGCCACCGACAGGCAAGATGCCGTCGTTGCCATCACCGAAGTTGTGCAACACCGTTTCGGTCCACCCGCCTCCCGGCTTGGGTGACAACTCGAAAGCTGTTCCACAGCCGAATAAACAGCTAGTAAAGCCGCCCTGAGCGGTCACGCCATAGATATTGCCGCCAGAGTCCATAATCAGGCCGCCACCCGGACCGGAGCCGTCCATATCGTTGCCGAAGTTGTACAAGACGGTTTGATGGTCGCTTCCCCATGCGGTCGTCACCAACAACACTGCGGCGCATATTGCAAAACCAGAACATAAAACAATGGAAAGAAGGCTGGCTCGCATGGAATCCTCCGGTGGCTACAGTCGGTTGTAGGCAGGCGGGTGGGATTTTAGGTCAATTCGCAGGCTTACGACAGTCAATTCTTTGATAAGAGATGTCGAGACACGGCCGGGATCCGTGTCTAGCGGGTCTAGACACAGGAGGGTTGACCTGCGATTAAGCCCGGTCGAGAGTTTATCTGGTCGCCCTACGCCGTGGCCCCCACTAACTTCGGCGATGACTCCTCATTGAACCGCACCGACACCAGCTTCGATACGCCGGGCTCCTGCATGGTGACCCCGTACATCACCGGCGCCATGCTCATGGTCTTCTTGCTGTGGGTGATGAGGATGAACTGGGTCTGCACGCTCATCTCGCGTATCAGTTCGGTAAAGCGGCCGACGTTGGCTTCGTCCAGCGGGGCGTCGACCTCGTCGAGGATGCAGAAGGGGCTCGGCTGATACTGGAAGATGCCGACCAGCAGCGCCAGCGCAGTCAGAGCTTTCTCGCCGCCGGAGAGCAGCAGCACATTCTGGAGCTTCTTGCCCGGAGGCGACGCGACCACGTCGATGCCACTTTCCATCGAGTTCTCCTGGTCGGTAAGCCGCATGAAGCCCTGGCCGCCGCCGAAGAGCTTGCTGAAGGTCTTAGCGAAATTCTCGTTGATGATGTTGAAGGCTTCTTCGAACTTCTGCCGCGAAATCGTATCGATCTCTTTGATGGTGTTCTGCGTGTTCTCTATAGATTGCAGCAGGTCCTGCCGCTGCGTCTCCAGGAACTCGTGGCGCTGTGCCGTCTCTTTGTATTCCTCGAGCGCCATCATGTTCACCGGACCCATGTTGTCGAGC
>DATHQX010000097.1:0-22718 GCA_035482295.1 Verrucomicrobiia bacterium | reverse complement strand
TGAAATCTCCGCCGCCGCTCTCTGAAACGAGCATGATGTGACAATCCGTCATCCCGTCGAAGTATTTGTGTTCGAGGAGCAATTCGTAACTGTTATCCTTGCCGGGAACCTGTCTGACTCCGCGGACGATACCATACCAGCTTACGTATTTCCCGCTCTTGCCATGTATGGAATAGGGCTCCATAAAACTGCCAGTCGCCAGTTCCTTTTTGCCGAGTTTGTTGTAAAAGGGCCGCTCCAGATCAGTCGGTCTATAGGAGCAGGTCGACAAGGATCCGGTTGGAGTCAGCGGGACAACAGCCATCGTTTCGATGACAGTGTTCTGGGCCGAAGCGAAAGCACTGAACAGCAGTGCGCTGAGGCTCGACAAGAGTATGGGTCTCACAAGTCCTCCCAGAATTCCTACAATGCGATTAGACACCGGCTTGCCCCGAATTGTGTCGTGCGCTATCCCAATTTCGCGATTATGGAAACGATAATGATTGTTCGTCATCTACGCACTATGATTCTGTGTAAAGACCAATGAAGAATCTCGGCATCCTCTTATCCGGGCGGGGCTCCAATTTTGTAGCCATCGCCGACAACATCGCCACGGGAAAGCTCGAAGCGAATATCGCTGTCGTTATTTCGAATCGCACTGACGCACCCGGCATCGAAACGGCACGCCAGCGTGGGTTGAAGGCGCTGGTAATTCCTTCGAAGGGAAAAGTTCGCGAAGATCACGACCGCGAAGTTGTAGCCGCACTGCACGAGCATCAGGTTGACCTGGTCTGCCTGGCCGGCTACATGCGCCTGCTGTCGCCGTGGTTTGTGCAGCAGTTTCCCAACCGCATCCTCAATATCCATCCATCGCTACTGCCTGCGTTCCCGGGGTTGGAAGCGCAAAAGCAGGCATTCGACTACGGGGTGAGGTTTTCCGGATGTACGGTGCACTTTGTCGACGAAAACCTCGATCATGGGGCCATCATCGTTCAGAAGGTCGTGCCAGTGCTCGACACCGACGACGACCACGCCCTGGCCGCCCGCATTCTGGAACAGGAGCACATCGCCTACTCCGAGGCGATCCGTATCGTGCTGGAAGGGATGTATCGGGTTGAAGGAAGGCGCGTGACCGCTAAGATCTAGACCCGACCTCAAATTTCGTAGTGCAGCAGCGAGAACACGTCGTACTCCTTCAGCTTGTCGCGGCCTTTCAATCCATCCAGCTCCACCACAAAGCCCATGCCGCAGATCTTTCCACCCAGGGCCTCGACCATGGAAGCCGCCGCTTTTGCCGTCCCACCCGTGGCCAGCAGATCGTCGCAGATCAGAACACGCTGTCCAGGCTGAATCGCGTCTTTGTGAATCTCCAGGGTGTCCTGGCCGTACTCCAGGTCATACTTCCACTGCAGGACTTCGGCAGGCAACTTCTTTGGCTTGCGAACGGGAACGAACCCGGCGTTCAACCGATAGGCAAGAGCGGGGCCGAAGATGAAACCGCGCGCCTCAATGCCAAGCACCAGATCAATATCGTCATTGATGTAGTGCTCTGTCAGCGCGTCGATCAGGCGAGCAAAGCCCAGTTTGTCTTTCAAGAGCGTCGTAATGTCGTAGAAAATAATGCCGGGCTTGGGGAAATCGGGAACTTCGCGGATTAGCTTCTTCAGATCGTCGCAGTTCTGCGCCGGTTGGGCTTGCATGAATTACCAGACTCCTTCAATACGAAATGACGATGCTTTCAAAAAGGGCGCAACGGATTCGCTTACCTCGTCAACTCGAGCGGCTCGCGGGCCTTGTTGCAGCTTCTGGCGCAACAAACCAAGCTGCTCGTGGGTGCCCGTAGCCATGACTTCGACATCGCCGCTGGAACAGTTGCGCACCCAGCCGGTGACCCCGATCTGCGCCGCTTCCCGCTCTACGAACCAGCGGAACCCAACGCCTTGCACGCGTCCGGAGACTACATAGCGGCGAGTCATCTGGTCAGGCATGACGATATCGCGAGGCATGATCTTCGCCTCCGTTCCACTTTACCGCAACCTTGCGTTCGCACAAAAGAACGCGCCAACTACGATGCCATAGTTGGCGCGCTCGTGGTTCGAACAACAACCGGTCTTATTCAGCGTGCTTGGAGATCTTGGAGTTGAGCAGTGAAACCAGCTCCGCTCCTGCCGGCGTGGGCTTCACGGTGCCGCCGGTAACGATCTGCCGAGCGCTAACGGTCTGTCCGTAGATGCGGCCGTTGGCGTCACCGTCGGGATCGATCGAAGCGCCATTCAGCGAGACACCCGCGAACAGGCCCTTGGTGCGCGCGTAGGTCAGCATGTCGGCGCTACCCATATTCCCAGTGGTGGTAGCTCCGGGGCCGGCTGCCGCAGTGGCATCCGTACCAACCTTTACCTTGCTGTCCAGGACCTTATCGACCGCCGATGGGGCCATGATCAGCACAACAATGTCGCTGGCCGTGCCGCCGATCTGGAAGCCGGCACTGGCGCCGCCAATCGTGTACATGGCAGGCGCAGACCATCTGCCGCTAAAGTTCTTGCCCTCACGGCAGCTCAGAGGACCACGGCCACCGGTTCCGCCCAGACCCACCGCGAACTTCTTCACGCTGGGCAGAATGAGGATGCAATCGGCTTTGGCGATGACGCTAGCAGGAATGTCTTTGCTGCTAAGCATTGCTTGTAAAACCGTGGCGGCGTTGCGAAGCGTTTGATCGTCGCTGGACTTGTCGGCAGACCACATGGGTACACCCAGTACCGCGACGATTGCGAGGATGAGTACAACAGGTACGGCTCTCTTCATAGATTCTCCACTCCGTGTTCCAGCTTATTTGACCACGTTGACTTCACAAGACCGCGGCCAAAACCATGCGCGGTCCACCTCGAGTGCAAAGAGCCCTTGTGTTCTGTACCGATGGAGCTTACAAGTATCAACCACACATTACTTTGTCAATACGAACGATAACTCAAAATCCCGCATTGCAAAGCAACTTTCGTCCACTGCTGCGGAACCCGCTATCTTGCTGGAGCGAGTTCCTGTGCCGAAACTAAGCGCGTGATAAGTATGAACCTTCCGACGTGTCGACGCGGATTTTTTCGCCCTCGTTGATAAACGGCGGAACATACACTACCAGTCCAGTTTCGGTCTTTGCCGGCTTGGTCACGCTACTGGCGGTCGCCGACTTCAACCCTGGCTCGGTCTCTACTACCGTGAGTTCTACCGTCTGCGGCAGTTCAACTCCTACCGGCTTACCATCGAAAAACTCTACTTTAATATTCAAATTGGCGATCAGATAATCGACCGCGTCGCCCAGAATGTCCTTACCGAGGTGGAGCTGTTCATAGTTCTCGGTATTCATAAAATAGTAGTCGTCGCCGTCGGCATAGAGAAATTCCATCGAAACTTCGTCGACTACGATCTTCTCGATAGGATCGCCGGAGCGGAAACGATGCTCAAACATCGCGCCCGTACGAAGATTGCGCAACTTGGCCTGAATGAATGCCCTGAGGTTGCCCGGGGTCCGATGCTCCACGCTGAACACAGAGTGGAGGTCGCTATTGTGCTTGATGACCATGCCGGGACGCAATTGGGTGGCTGGAATCGCCATGCTATCTAAGACTCCTTACAATGATTGCCGCTTTTTGGAGAACCGCCCCTTCAAATGCGCGCAAATGATGTCCGGCCTGACCTGGAGCGTCAGAGCCGTCTCTACCTGCTGCTGTGCCAAGGCTTTCGCTGGGACACGCGGCTCAGGGACAAAGTTAAATTCTACACGGGTGCACCAGAGTTGGGAAATCCATGGGTCATCCTGGGAGTGCGGCCAATCCCCGCAAACTGCTGCCAGTGCTACATTTGGGAACTTCTGAGCGCGTTGTTTCGTATGTCCATTTGCGGACAGGCATTTGCGATTGTGGGCGAGGCGCAACTGGCAAACGCACAAAGTCACAAGCATTTGCAGCGAGATAGCCACCTTCGCTAAGTGGCCCTCAGTCTGCAACATCGTTAGGCGAACACGCATGAGCCCTTCACCTGAAGATTCGACCATCCTTGTCGCCGAAGACCAGGAGCACGTCCGCGAGGCGATTGCCATGCTGCTGCGTGGACATGGCTACTCGGTGGTGCTGTGCGCTTCACCCGGCGAGGCCCTGTCGGCAGCGCAGCAGGCGCCGCCCGATCTCGCCATGCTCGATATGAACTATCAGCGTGACAGCACCTCTGGCATTGAGGGCCTGGAACTGATCCAGAGCCTGCGGGACCTTGATTCCACCCTGCCGATCATCGCGCTAACCGCCTGGGGCAATGTCGACCTGGCCGTGAGTGCGATGAAGCATGGCGCTTCCGACTTCATCGAAAAGCCGTGGCGCAACGACGCCCTTATCGAGAAGGTGCGGTTGCTAATTCAGCGGGCCCACCAGGTGCGATCGTCGAAGCGCGTCTCGGAGTACGAGCAGCAGGACGCCCAACAGTTGCAGACGCGCATCGTTCCCCGGCGTCATGTGCAGACTCGGGGAGTTGAGCTTTTCGGCGACAGCATTCCGGCAGGCGTGGTCGGCGGAGACTACTTCGGAGTTTGGCAGCCGGCCTCCGATTTCCTGCACTTCTGCGTGGCTGATGTTTCCGGCAAAGGCACGCCGGGGGCGCTGATCGCGGCAATGCTGTATGCATCGGTGAGCACGTTGTCGTCCTCCAGCAACAGCCCGGAGAGCGTGCTTAGTCAGGTGGAGGCCACGCTGCGCAGTCAGCTTGGCGAAGGTCACTACGTCACCATCTTCTATGCGGTCCTCGATCTGCCGACTCGCGTTTTGCATTATGTGAACGCCGGCCACTGCCCCCCGATCCTGCGGAAAGGCACTGGCGAAATGCAGTCGTTGGATCCCACGCGGCCGGTTCTGGGTTTCATGCTCGAGGAAGGCTTCCACTCTGAGCGCCTCGCCCTGGCGCCGGGGGATCGGCTGCTGCTCTACACCGATGGCGTAAGCGAAGCGACCAACGACTCCGAAGAAGAGTTCGGTCCGGAGCGGCTGGCGGAATTGGTCGCCGGTCCGTCCCACGAGAGCATGGAGCAGCGGTACGCGCACATCATGGAGAAGGTGACCAAGTACGCCGACGGCAAGTTCCGAGACGACGCCACCCTGCTGCTGCTGGCTATCAATGACGCGTCCCCCGCGACCGCCGCACGTTCTGCTCCCATGCGCACCACCGCCTGAAATTCCAGCTGCTTTGACATTCGCATGCCGAGGCGGGAAACTCGTCACTTGCGCAGACAAGATTTTGATGTGATCGTGCTCGGCGCCGGAGCCGCCGGCTTCATGTGCGCCATCGAAGCTGGCAAGCGCGGCCGCCGAGTAGCCGTGCTGGAACGTGCCGAACGCATTGGCAAGAAGATTTTGATTTCCGGCGGCGGACGTTGCAATTTCACTAACCTTCACTGCCGTCCGGAGAACTTCCTCTCCTCGAATCCTCACTTCTGTAAGTCCGCACTAGCGCGTTACACACCCCGCGACTTCATCGCGCTGGTCGAGAAGCACGGCATCCGCTATCACGAAAAGAAGCTGGGGCAGCTGTTCTGCGATCGCGCGGCGCAGGACGTGATCACGATGCTGGAAAGCGAATGCGCGGCCTCAGGCGTAGAGATTCATACCCGCGTCCACGTTGAGGAAGTGGATCGCCCCGGTGATTTCGCAGTCCGCACCGCTGCGGCTGAGTTTCGAGCGCCGGCTTTGGTGGTTGCGACCGGAGGCCTGTCGATTCCGAAGATCGGTGCGACCTCGTTCGGCTACGAAGTGGCTAAGCAGTTCGAGCTGGCAATTCGGACCTGCCGTCCGGCGCTGGTTCCGCTGACATTCGACGCGGAGGATCGCAGGCGCTACTGCGATCTGGCGGGGGTCTCGACCGAGGTGATTGCGTCCTTCGGCCGCCAGCAATTTCGCGAGAAGATGCTGATTACGCATCGCGGCCTGAGCGGGCCGGCGATTCTGCAAATCTCATCGTACTGGGATGGCCAGCGGCCCATCGCGATCGACCTTGCGCCAGAGAAAGAGATTACGTCTGAGTTGCGAAGCAGCCCGCGTCGCGATCTGAATGCGGCGAAGGCCGCGCTGCATCAGGCGCTGCCTATCCGGCTGGCAGAGCGTTGGCTGGAACTCGATCCTCCGCAACGGTGGACGAATGTCGAACTCGATGCATTCGAGGATCGGCTGCATCACTGGAACGTGTCGCCTGGTGGGACGGAAGGCTATGAGAAAGCCGAGGTAACCGCCGGTGGCGTAGATACAGACGAGCTCTCGGCTAAGACGATGGAGTCACGCAAGGTGTCGGGGCTGTTCTTCGTCGGCGAGGTCGTCGATGTGACAGGTCAGCTCGGCGGCTTCAACTTCCAGTGGGCGTGGGCCTCAGGCTTCAGCGCGGGCCAGGCGGTCTGAAACCTCCGCATCATCGCGGTTTCACAGGTCGCTAAGGATCGTACATCGATTGGCTTGAAGCGGACAGCTTGAGCTCCGCCATCCTTCCACATTTCGAATTGTCATCCTGAGAGAAGCGAAGGATCTGCGGTTCGTCCCGACCAAGGATCCGGTCATTCGCGACCAACCGCAGGTCCTTCGTCGGACTGACGTCCTCCTCAGGATGACAATTCAGATACGCGACACGGTACGGCTGAAGTCGTGCCCTGACATCAAGCTGCAGCCTACGCTTGCGTCGCCTTCGCGCGCAGCACTTCGTCGATGGTCATGATGTCGACCATGCCGTAGCAGCCGTAGATGGCCGGCAGCACACGCTCCGCCGGATACGTCCGCCGCAACGCCGCAACCTTGTCCGTACCCGCGCGATACGCCGGCAGATACATCCTGCCCAGCAGAGGATGCCGTCCCCAAGCGCCTGACAGCTTGTCGGCACGCTCTTCGCTGACCAGGAAGTCGCGACGCAGAATCTTCGCAACTTCCGCCTGCGGCTTGTTCTCTCCCCAGGTCAGATACGACGATTGGTTCTTGGCATCGTCCTGCAGCAGCGCGAGCAGCACACCGATCTGCATGTCCTCATCGGGAAGCTGGTCGACCTCGGTTACACCGTGCGCGATGAGGATCGCGTTGTTAGCCAGCCCTTCGAACAGTGTCGCGGCCCGCGTGTTCATCGTCAGCACGGTCGCTTCGAATCCCGCCTTCCCGCGCGCGTACAAATTCTGCAGGTAGGCGAACGTCGTGACATGTCCGGGCACGACTTCGTGGCTCACCAGTTGCTGGAACTCAGGGAAGCTGATGGTCAGCGAGGCGTTGATTTCGTAGCTGGCCTCGTACTGCGGCGAGCCGTCTTTGTTGCGCTTGCGTCCCAGGTAATTCATCGAGCCGGAGAACCATGCGTCCTTGATCGGCATGAACTCGATGTTGGCGCGCGGCACCGACGCCAGTTCCTTCGGCAGATGCGGCATCAGGTTCGCGGCGCTCAGGTTGTCGAAGTAGGCGATGACCGCTCCGCCCAGCGCTTTCACCGAGCCCATAGGAGACGTGCGTTCGCGCCGCCACGCATCCACGGCATCCAGCACGCCTTTGGAGGTGTCGTAACCGGCGCGGCCCAGCAACTCGGCCACGCGCTCGCGCTTTGCTTCAGGCTTAGAGGGCTCAGGAGGCTTGCCGGTCGACGCTTCGACCGAACGCGAATAGGGAACTGCCGGGCCTTTGCCGAGGATCTCCATCGCGAGATCCCACATGGCCTCGATGCAGTTGGCCAGTCCGGAGAGATACTGCCCGCGCAACCCGCCGATCTTGTCGGCCTCTTTGCGAACCCCGGCGACAGCGTCAGGAATATTTACTTCGCGAAGATAGTTGTCGACGGCTTCGCGATCGATGGTCTTACCGCCGACGCCGCCGGTCTCGCGTACGCGCGCCGCGGAAGGCGCGGTATAAGCGTGCGGCAGCGGTTCGTCTGAATACCATGAATCGGCGATGAAGCGCCCGGTTCCCGACGGGCACATCACGTCTCCGCCCCAAAGCGTGTCGATACCTAGAACAGCGTCAGCAACATACTTTCCTACTTGATCCATTACGCAGCCTTCTTTCCTCGGACAGATGCGAACCAGATGTACAGACACAGCCCAACGAACATGATGGCGGAAATCGTCTGCGAGATCGGTTCGTTGTTATAAAACGGGGTTTGAATCATTTCCTCTTTATATTTTGGCAGCAGGCGCAGTCCAGCGCCAAACACGCCGCCCAGCGCTCCGCCGGCCATCAGACCGCCGGCCACGATCACACCGCGTTCGCGGATGGAACGCCCCTGCTCGCCTTCGGTCTTGTCGGCGCGCTTGTTCACCAGATGCGAAACGAATCCGCCAGCCAGAATCGGCGTGGTCAGTTGCAGCGGGAGATAAATACCCAGCGCGAAGACCATCGACGACAGGCCAAGCATTTCCAGAACCACCGTGATCATGGCGCCGATGCCGAACAGAATGTAAGCGACAGGCTGGCCGCTCATGAAGCCTTCCACAATCGCCTTCAACGCCGAAGCCTGCGGCGCAACCAGCACCTGGCGCAGATCCCCCGGCGCAGCTTCGCCGAACTGGAAGGCCTTTGCCAGCAGGACGATCGTCAGTCCCGTGGTGACCGCCGCAGCGGCGACGCCGATGAACTTCACTTTCTCCTGAGCCGCGGGCGTCGATCCAATCCAGTATCCGGCTTTCAGGTCGGTGATGAACTGTCCCGAAGCGCAGAGTGCGACGCAGACCATGCCGGCAATCGCCATCACGAAGAACATGCCGGTCGTTCCCGACAGGCCAAACTTCAGCAGCACGACTGCCGAGACAATTACCGTCAGCAGCGTCATGCCCGACGCAGGATTGTTCGCCGTTGCCGCGATGGCGTTCGCGGCCACCGTGGTGAAGAAGAACGAGAACAGCAGGGTCAGCAGCAGACCCATCGCCAGGACGGCCATCGTGACATGCAGTTGTCCGAAGAAGACGGCTACTGCGATCGCTGAAACAATTACCCCTAGCAGAATCGCCATGATGGGAACGTCGCGGTCGGTGCGGTCCGTATGCTGCGCTTCGCCATGGCGAAAAGCTTGCAGCGCGATGCCGAACGAGCCCGCCACCACGCGCAGCGATTTCAGGATGCCGACCAGCCCGGCAGCAGCGATGGCGCCCACTCCGATGTAGCGCACATAGAAGCGGTAAATCTCTGCTGCGGTCATGTGCGAGATGGGAATCGTTCCCGGATAAACCGTGATGTCGCCCATGTGGCTGCCGATGAACCAGATCGCTGGAACCAGCACGAAGTTGACCAGCACGCCGCCCGCGCAGAAGATCAGCGCAATGCGCAGGCCCATGATGTAACCGAGGCCGAGGATGAATCCGATGGCGTCGAAGTTGAAGACCATGCGGTCGCGATCGACCAGCGATTTCATCAAGGGCACAAACTGGAAGTTCAGATACTCCTTCCACACGTGAAACGTGGTGATGAAGAAGTCGTAAACCGCCGCGATGCAAGTGGCTTGCAGAAGCAGCTTGGCCTGCGAGCCGCCTTTTTCGCCCGTGACCAGCACCTCGGTGATCGCCGTAGCTTCGGGGAAGGGCAGCTTGCCGTGCTGCTCCTGCACAAAATAGCGGCGAAGCGGGATGAGGAAAAGAATGCCCAGGCATCCGCCTGCGAGGCAGATGAAGACCGTCTGCACCGGATGCGGATCGAGATGCAGGATGTAAAGCGCCGGCAGGGTGAAGACGGCTCCGGCCACGACGCTGCCTGAGGCCGCGCCAATGCCGGTGATGATGACGTTCTCCAGCACGGTCGAGCGGCGTTTGTAGATGCGTGCCAGTCCGATTGCCAGGATGGAGATGGGAATCGCCGCTTCCATTCCCTGACCAACCTTCAGCGCCGAATACGCCGACGCGACGCTGAAGACGATGCACAGCAGCGTGCCCCAGAGCACCGCGCGCCCCGTGATCTCGGGCACGCTGGAGGTGCTTGATATCAGTGGGACATAGACTTCCCCTTTGTTTAACGGCTGATACGCATTTGCGGGCAGGGATTTAGCTTCTAGCTCAGTGGAAGCGGTAGCCATGGATACATCCTCGTGGCAATTTGGCAGCCGCAGGCATTGTAAATGGCTGGGTCAAGGCAAGATGTGACGGTTGCGGGTAGAACGGGTGACCAAGGAGCACTTCCAGAATGTCACGGCTGCACGTACACCGGGTTATTCGGTGAGGGCGGCTCGTAGTCCTGCCCATATTTGTTCTTGTGAGCCATGGCGGCCGCGCGAGTCACCTGCATGCGGATCGTGCTCAACGTCTTGGGTGCGTTTCCGACCTGCACCTCCTCCGAAAGCGCCTGCAGCGTCGCCGGCTGAGCATTCTCGTTCCAGAGGTGCAGCATATAGCGGCCGGGCGGCACATTTGCGATCGTAAACTGCCCCTCTTTGTTTGTCGTGGTGAAGTACGAGGTGCCGAGCACGACGATGACGGCGCTCATCTCAGGATGAATGTTGCAGAAGATAAACGAAATGCCTTCGCGGTCGAAGTGTACGGTGCGCGATGTGCCGGCTTCGTACAAGCCGAGATCGAAGCGCTTGCCGTTGAACAGCGAAAACACGTTGTGGAACCACGGGTCGCGATTGGGGAACTCAACGCTCGAGCCTCGCGTGATCACGAGCAGGTGCGGTTCGAAGGCCTTGTTTTTCTGCGTGAGAACAGCATGCATAGGCGCAGGAGGCGCCAGGTCGGCAACGACGCCCGCCGGAGTAAGCCACACCACGCTGGCGGTCGAGGTGACGCCCTCAGGCTCGGCGGTGATGCTTCCGCTTACGTTGACTCCCTGTGCGCTACAAACCGATGCGATAGTCAAGCAGCACAGAAGCATCCCCAGCCAGCGCGCGATTCGTAATGCGATTCTTGTAGTCTTCAGAACAACACTCCCATCGACATATTGATCTGGCCGGCCTCGAAACTGTTGTCGTAGATGGTAAACGTACGCAGCCGCCGATACTCCAGCGCCAGTACCAGGTCAGACCGCGGCCGGTAGATTACGTTGCCGAAAGCCGCCCGGTTGCGGGTTATGTAAGACGGCGCGTAGCTGAGTGCCTGGTCCCCGAAGTCGCGTACATCGGCGGTGAATGGATTATCCAATCCAAAGGCTCCGTTGAACTCCAGCTTCGGTGTGGCTTGAAACTTCAGCTGTCCCCAACCGCCGACTGTATTCAGCGCCACCACGTTGGTCGTGGGATCAGATAATAATCCGTTGAACAAAACACTGCGTCCCAGCGCTGCTCCCAGGCCGCCAATGGCGGCGCCACGATAGGCTTCCGCGCTCAGGCTGAACTTGTGACTGAGCGGGAGATTGGCATCCAGCATTCCGGCCCAGCCATTCACCATGCGGTCATAGCCCCAATTCTGGCGGCTGTAGTACCCACCTGCGCCGACGGTCAAGGTCTGCCCCAGCATGGGCAGCGAGTAGCCGACATGCAATCCGTACCCGGGCTGCCGCGACTGTTCACCGGCGTTCGGAGCGCGATACCAGGTGTAATGCTGGTCATCCGGTGGCTCACCCGTCACCGGGTCGAGGAATGCGCCCTGCAGGGTGATGCGTGCGTCGTTCGCCAATTCGAAGCGGTGTTCCACGCGCAGTTGCGGAGTCCACGCCCACAGCTCGCCGGAGTACGACAACGGAGGCACAATGAGGCTCGCGAACGAGGTCGGGGCAAGCGGGGAGAGGAACAGCTGATCCTGGCCGGCGATGACCGACGTATCTTTCCAGTCGAGGCGGACGGCCGCCGTCCGCAATTGCACCAATCCAGAATTCACGCCGTTGGAGGTAGCCGGGAAACCGCCGCCGAAGTCGAAGTTGACGTTGGCGCTGGTATGCGCGCCCATGAAGTCTGGCCCAAACGCCTCGAAGCCGAGGATCGACTGCCGCATGGTTGCCCCGACTGCGCCGGACGAGTTGCCGGGCATGCCCTTAGCCGCCCAGGTGGGCACGTCGAGGTTATCGACCGAGCCGCTGTTCCCAAACAGGTTAAAGAGCACGATACCGGAGAAGCGGATGCGATACTTGGAAGCGCTCTCCAGCTTCGTCTGGTACTGGTCATCGATTTTTCCGGAAAGCAGCTGCTGGTCCTCTTCGACATGCTCCAGCCGCTGTTCCAGCGTTGCCGTCGATCCAGCGTAACCCGGCGATTGCTCGTCTAGTCCAGTCGACTCAGCCGCAGTCGCGTTGCCACGTTGAGTCTCGATTTCCTGGCGCAAACGCGTAATCTCCGCGTGGCTGTCAACCGTCTCCGACTGCAACTGAAGCACGAGCTGCTTCAACTCACGCACCTGCGATTGCAGTTCCTGCAAAGCGGTCGCGCTGTTCGCCGTATCTGCGGCAGCCTGTGTCTGTGGCTGCGACTGTCCGACGCAGGTCAGCGAGCACAGTAGGAACCATACGACCAGTCGCACCGCATGGTTCAGATATGAGTTGTGACGGTTCTTGCCGGTCATGCTCGATCGATCCTGCAATCGAGTGCAAAAGGCAAAGGGCGAGGGACAGCCGAAATCACTCATGTCGCACCTCTCTGCAAGCGTGCTATGTGGCCTGGAAGCGGCTGACGATCAGGCTTTGAAGAACTGCGAGGCCTTCGCCAGCGGCGTGCCACCCGGCTCGGCTTTTGCGCCTGAGCGCGGCAATATGATCTGCATCACCGTGCGTCCGGGCGCGGAGCTTTCCAGTTGCAGGCTTCCGTGATGGTCCTGCACAATCTTCTGCGCGATGGTCAGGCCCAGGCCAGTACCGTTTTCTTTTCCATAGCTGACGAAGGGCTGAAACAGCTTGTCGCGAATTGACGATTCCACACCAGGTCCGTCGTCGGTAATCTGGATGGCCAGATCGCCGTTGCGCTCCGCCACCTGTACCCCGACATGGCCACCGGACAGTTGCGCCGCCTGGCAACCGTTCAGCAGCAGGTTATAGAAGGCGCGTTCCATCTTCCGCGGATCGAACTGCGCATTGTGTGATCCCTGAGAGTCGAGCGACAAGGCGATGCTTTGAAACTCCCGGTGAGAGCGTACCAGTTCCATGGCGCGGCTGATGGTGCGCTCGATGGGAGTATCCACTACATTCAGCGATTCTGCCGGCCGGGAGAGTTCGAGCAGAGAATCCACCAGATCGGTAAGCCGGTTCACGGCGACGCGGATTTCTTGATACAGCTCTTCGCGTTGCGCTGGTGTGAGCTCGGCCTCGGCCAGGAACTCCGCGTTGGCCAGTACTGCGGTGAGGGGGTGACGAAGATCGTGTGAAATGGAGCTGGCCATGCGGCCGATGGTGGCAAGCCGCTCGGCTTCCAGCACGCGCTGCAGCGCTTCACGCAGGCTGTCGCGCATGCGGGTGAAGGTCTCGGTCAGCTCGGCGACTTCACCACTGCCCACGACGTGCACGGGATAGCGATAGTCCCCGGCGCCCAGAGCGCGTACGCCGTCCACCAGCTCCTCCAGCGGCCGCGTGAAGGTGCCGGCGATGAAGTATGCCAGAGTCGTGCCTGCCAGCACGGCGCCAAGGCCGACGGCCAGCAGCAACCGCCGCAGATGATTGAGGTAGGCCGTTGCCTCGTCATACGATTTCATGACGATGATGGTCACGCTGGGATTGGCGTCCAGGTTCGCCGGCAACGCCGATATCATGAAGCGCTCGCGGCCCAGACTCCAATCAGCCGTTCCACTCGCGACCGGGGATGCAGCGACCCGCGATGCCAGTTCTTTTTCCTGCTCCGGACCCAGGGTGCTGACCACAACCTGTTTGCCGTAGAGAATGGCCACCTGGCTGGTAGCGACTAATCCGACCTGGCGGGCGACGGAGGCGTTCATCTCATAGCCAACCGCCACCATGCCCAGCAGCGCATTTTGCGAGCTGGGTCCGAAGTAGATCGGCGTCAGCACAACCTGATACAGATGTCTGTCGCCATACCACCATTGCGGCGTTTCCTCGATCAGGCCGCGGCTGTCGAGCAATTGTTGCGCCTCCTCGCGCGACATTCCCGGAGGCTTGGTGTGAAAGCCCATGATCTTCCCGTTGGGATCGATCAGCGCGAACAGGTCGCCGCCGGAAAGATGGAACATCTCCCGCGAGCCGTCCTGAATGGTCGGCGCGTGATTCGATGTCATCAGAGCTTTCAGGTTGGGGAGGTCGGCCATCAATTCGGCCAGACGGCTCAAATCGTTTTCCCGTTCGGCTTCCAGGTTGCGAAAGGTTTCGACCGAGTCAGAAAGATCGTCGCTCAGGCTGTGACGGACGTTGGTAGCGACGGTGCGTTGCACGATGAGCAACGACACAGCCGTGAGCCCGGCCGAAGTCAGAAGCATGGCGATTAGAAACTTGGTCCGTAATCGCCACCGATTCATCACTGTCTCCAGAAATCTCTTTATCACCGGACGAATTTGTAGCCCGTGCCGTGAACGGTTCGGAAGTGCACCGGGTCGGTGGGGTCCCTTTCGAGTTTTTGCCTTAAGCGCAGGATGTGAGTGTCGACGGTCCTCGTCGTTGGGTAGTTATTGTAGCCCCATACCTCATTGAGCAGCTCCGTGCGCGAGATCACGCGCTCGGGATTGTTGAGGAAGAAGCGCAACATCTTGAATTCCTGCGGCGTTAGCGGAATCAGTTCTCCGGAGCGATGCAGCTCCATGCGCGAGAAGTTCACTTCGACGTCGTCGAAGCCGAACATTTCAGTCTTGTCGGATGACTGATTCAGGCGGCGCACGGCGGCGCGCACACGCGCCAACAGTTCACGCGGGCTGAACGGCTTGGTGACATAGTCATCGGCGCCCAACTCGAGCAGCAACACCTTGTCGAGAACGTCGCTCGCCGCACTCAGTACCAGGATCGGCACATTGGACGACTCCTGCTTGATTTCGCGGCACAGGTCCTGCCCCGACTTGCCCGGCAGGCGCAGGTCCAGGATCACGATGCGCGGCATGGTCTCGCGAAAGACGTCCATGGCCGATCCGCCATCGGGCGCAACCGATACGTCAAAGCCTGCCGTTTCAAAGGTACGCCGCAGTGCGCGCTGTACCGCCTCGTCGTCTTCAATAACCAGAATCTTTTCCATCAACAGCTCCGGTGAATTACAGCTAATAACAGATCAAACTGCCAGTCAACGGACAGTTCACAAAACTGTGACAAAACCAGCGATTGATGCGGTTTTTCCAATGATTTGAACTGTCAAAGAAAATTGACAACTCCGATACTCTGTCAACACAACTCCTAGCGCTTTCCTAGATAAAGTCGGGAAGCTTATGGCATCTGCACGTGGGGACGAACCGTTGCCGCAAGCAATCCACGACTGAATTTCGAGGAGAAACCATGACCTGCACCTGTCAATCACGAATCCGCTCTCGGGCGGCCTGGATCACGTTATCGTTCCTGGCGCTTGCCTTGGTAGCCCTGCCAGCCTCGGCTCAGAAGGTAAACGTTACCTATCTGACATCCGATATCAACGCCGTCGGCGCTTTCACCGACGCCAACCTGGTGAACCCATGGGGAATGTCGATTGCTCCCGGTGGCGCGTGGTGGATTTCAGACAACGGCACCGGTCTCTCTACTCTTTACATCGCCAGCGGCCAGCCGCAGTCACTGGTGGTCACCATTCCTTCCGGTACCGGACAGGGAACCGGCACTCCGTCGGGAACCGTTTACAACGCGACCGCCAATTTCAAGATTAACGGTCAGTCGACGCCATTCCTGTTCTGCACAGAAGATGGAACCATATCGGGCTGGTACGGCGGAACGACCGCCTTTATCGCCGTCAACAACAATGGGAACGGAGCCGTATACAAGGGCATGACGCTGGCTTCAGCGGCCGGCGCCAACTACCTTTACGTTGCCAACTTCCATGCCGGCACGGTGGAAGTGTATGACGGCAGCTACAACCCGCACTCGTTTGGATCGAACGCTTTTGTGGACACCAGTATTCCGTCCGGCTTCGCTCCGTTCAACGTGCAGTTGATTGGGTCCAACAGGATCGTCGTGACCTACGCCAAGCAGGACGCGCAGAAGCATGACGACGTCCCGGGTCCAGCCAACGGATACGTCGATGTCTATGACACGCAGGGCAACCTGCAGTTCCGCCTGACCCATACCATCTACCTCAATTCGCCGTGGGCCGTGGTGGTCGCGCCGTCGAACTTCTCTGGCTTCGGCAATGACCTCCTGATCGGCAACTTCGGCAGCGGCCTGATCAGCGCGTACAACGCCAGCAACGGCACCTGGCTCGGCAACATGCAGAATGTGGCCGATCTGCCCATACAAATCGACGGTTTGTGGGGATTGACCTTTGGCAACGGTGGCAGCGGCGGTCCGACGAATACGCTGTTCTTCACCGCCGGCCCCTACGGCGAGGGTCACGGAATCTTCGGGGCAATCACACCCCACCCCGGAATGTAGTAACGGATTGACGATTGCAATAGTTGAGGAGGGCGTGAGCCCTCCTCGTTTTGTTGGTGAAGATGTGCGGTGAAATCGCTAGAGCTTCTTCAGCACTTCGAAGACCTCATCGTTGCTGGGCACCTGGCCGATGGGATAAACCTTGCCGAAGGCCAGCTTGCCGTTTTTGTCGACCACAAAAAGAGCGCGCTCGTTGATGCCGGGGATGGGATCGCCCTCGCGCAGGATGCCGTATTTCCTGGCTACATCGCCGTGAGGATAGAAGTCGCTGGCCAGGGGGAAGCCCAGTACGCCGATTTCTTTCTTCTGCCACGCGGTGTGGCTCGGAATCGAGTCGACACTGATGCCGACTACCTGGGCGTCATAAGCCCCAAAGCGTTCCAGATCCGCATTCAGCGCGGGCAGCTGTGAAGCGCATACGGGAGTCCAGTCCGCCGGATAAAACGCCAGTACGACGTTCTTCTTGCCGCGAAACTCGCTTAGTTTGAATTGCGTTTTAATGTTGCCGACCACCGCCGGCAGTTCGAAGTCCGGGACTTCTTCACCGATCTTGAGAGTTGCCATTCGTCCTCCAACTCGTTGCAACACAAATTGCGATTCTAGAGGCGGCACGGACCCGCGGCAAGTCAGGGCAGGCGCAATGTTACGACACGATGAAACAACGGGACGGCGCCCCTATCCCTAAACCTCGACATGTCACCGCGTTCCGTGACAGTCAGGCTTCGCCGCTTAAGATGCTTCAGGCTGTGTTATCGGCATGATCGAAGCAGATGAGGGCTCACCAGCAGACGCCCCGGATCACTCAGCGCCGATCTTCCATTCATCACTCAGGATTGCAAAGACCACATCGTCCACCCACTCGTTCCGGAACCACAAGCCGCGGACAAAGTGCGCTTCCTTGCGCATGCCCACCCGCTCCAGCAGCTTCATGGAAGGCGCATTGCGCGGATCGACGGAGGCGAAGACGCGATGTTTGTTCAAGGTCTTGAAGATGTAATTCAGTAACGCTCTCAGCGCCTCGCTCGCGTAACCCTGCCTCTGGAAATCAGGTGCGACGGTGATGCCGACCTCGGCCTGCTCGGGATCTGGTTCCAGCACACGCAAGCCGACATCGCCGATGAGTTTGCCACCGTCGAGGAGAAATATCCCGACCTGATACCACTTGCCCGGAGTGCCGGGCTCGATCGCCGCCAGCAGGCGAATATAGGTCTGGACCGAATCGACAGAATCCGTGCCCCAGGACTGAAAGCGCGAGATCTCGGGGCGACGATGGTAGGAGAAAACCCTGGGCCCGTCGCTTGCTTCCAGATCGCGCAGGGCCAATCGCGGCGTAATGATTTCCGTGAACATGCTCATTGGCTGGTTAGCAGCATCATACTTGGAAGTAGTTCGTGCATGGGCCGGCGCCTGGCCGCCCGAAATCCAAACTATACATTTTGAGGAAACAGACTTTGCCCCGACCTACATTTCTTGTCGCTGAACCCGAACCTGAGCAGGCCATTTCCACCCGTAAGTTGCTGCTGGAAACGTTCAAGTTCAATGTCATCACCGCGCACACGGTGACCGAAACCCTCGACCTGCTGCACCTGTTTCAGAATGTTGATGCCCTCATTCTCCACTGTGGCATACCAAACTTTGATGCCGAAGGCGCGATCAAAATCGTGAAGGCATCGGTGCCCGACCTGCCGATTATTGCTTTGACCCCAACCGATCGCGAATACGCGTGGGCCGATCATGTAGTCCACAGCCATGATCCGCAGGAACTGCTGCAACTGGTGCACCACCTTTTCGGCGATCCGCGTAAGAATCCGCCATCGGCAGATAGCTAGGGCAGGCGAGAATTCACGACTCGACTTCCGACCTCGCGCACCCGGATAATTCTTTTGGTGTGGATCAAATCGGCAGTTAGAACTTCGCCTAAACCATTTGTTTGCAAGACTTTGAAACTTAAGTCATGTGTTAAGAAGACTTTGCGAGGGTTCCGTTTTGGTACTACTGTTTTCAAGACTTTAGGCAGAAGTGAAGAGGGGGAGTAACGAAGGTAACCAGCACTCTCGCGCCAGATGTTCCCATCCGCGAACAGCCGAGAGGTTTCCCACAATCCGCATCAACGCGTGAGCTGTGAACGCAACTCTCACGCGTTTCTGGATTTGGTTGAATACTGAGTGCTGAACGCTGAATGCTGATTACTTCCAGCTATTGATACGTGACGCGCTTGTCGCCCTTCACCACGCGGCCGATTGTGAAGCCCTTTTCGCCGCATCGTTCCAGAATCGACTGCACCTTCTTGAACTTCTTCGCGGGAACGACAAGGATCATGCCAATGCCCATGTTGAAGGTTCGCAGCATTTCGTCCTGAGGAACGTTGCCGATCTTCTGCATGTGCTCAAAGATAGGCAAAACTGGCCATGAGTTGATCTCGACGATCGCGCCTGTGCCTTTGGGAAGCACGCGCGGGAGATTCTCCGTGATTCCGCCGCCGGTGATGTGAGCCATCGCCGAAACTGCATCGGCTTCGAGCATGCGCCGCACGATCGGCCAGTAGCTTTTGTGCGGCTTCATCAGCTCAGTGCCGACTTTACCCTTGATCTCGTTCACGTACGATTCAGGCGTGTAATTGGCGGCTTCGAAGAACAGCTTGCGGGCCAGCGAATATCCGTTGGTGTGCAAACCGGTCGATGCTAGTCCAACCAGCACATCTCCGGGCTCGACAGTCTTTCCGGTAACGATCTTCTCGCGATCAACCACGCCCACAATGAAGCCTGCGAGATCGTATTCGCCGTCCGGATAGAAACCGGGCATTTCGGCGGTTTCGCCGCCAATCAGCGCGCAGCCATTGTGCTTGCAGGCCTCGGCGATTCCGGAAATAACCTTCTCCGCAACTTCAGGATGCAGCTTGCCTGTGGCGAAGTAATCCATGAAGAACATCGGCGCTGCACCCTGCACGGCAATATCGTTGACACAGTGATTCACCAAGTCGGCGCCGACTGTGTGGTGAAGATTCATCTCGAAGGCAATCTTCAGCTTCGTTCCCACACCATCGACACTGGAGACCAGAACTGGATCGGCATACTTCTTCTTGTCGATGGCGAACAGTCCGCCAAAACCGCCGATCTCGCTTAATACTCCGCGGTTGAAGGTCTTGTGCGCGAGATACTTGATGCGCTGCTTGGTGCGGTTGGCGCGCTCGATATCGACACCGGAATCGGCGTAAGTAATGGTGCGGGGTTCAGTCGTCTGTTGTGCCAAGAGTGGAGTCCCGTCCAGAGGGCGCGTAGCCGCAGAATGGTTTCGCGGAAGGTCAATTGTACCATTGCGCCGCGAAAGCCTTATCCATCGCGCCCGTGCGCGAGGAAGACTTACGATGTGCTGCCGCTCTCGGCTCTGGGCACAATGAGTAACCAGCAACAAAGGCCCGGTTTCTTATGCCAGGCCTTTGCGCAGTTAACGGTGAACTCTAGATGAGCCCGCAATCAGGGAAATACTTCGTAAACCGCTCCCTCATTGTGTGTCCCTCCGCCCTGAGTTGCGCCCAGCAGGAAGTTGTTCCACAGCATCACTGCGCCATAAGGAAGTTGCCCATCGTTGTTCCCGAGCTGGAATTCGTGCAGCACGATCTGCGACCAGCCTCCATTGTTTGGAACCAGCGAATAAATCGTTCCCACCGAGTTGGTGCCGCCTTCGGTTGCCGTGCCATAAATGTTGCCGCGGCTATCGAAGATCACTCCCGCGTATGGACTCGCGCCGTCTGCACCGCCGGTGAAGTTGTAGAGCACGCTCTCCTGCCATTGCTGGCCGGACTTTGCCAGCTCAAACACTGTTCCCTGGTGATGACTGCCTCCGATATTGGTTGTGCTGTAGAAGTTTCCCGCTGCATCTGGAGTTAGCGCGCCCATTGGATAAGCGCCGTCGGTGCTGGCGAAAGAATGCAGCACGGTTTCCGTCCAGCCGCCGTTCGACGAGCTGACCTCAAATACCGTTCCGCATCCGTACTGACAGTTGCCGGTTCCTCCAAACGGAGTCGTGCCGTAAAGATTCCCAGCGCTATCCATCGTCAAGTTAGCCATCGAACTGGAACCATCGGCCGCTCCGGTGAAAGCGTAGATATCGCTCTCTTGCCAGCCGTTCTGCGTTGGCGTGAGCTTATAGACCGTTCCTCCGCATCCCGGCTCATCGCAACCCCAATATGTGTTCGACAGCGGATTAGCGCCGGCGCGATCGAAGATCCCATCGCCTTCAACTCCCGGAGCCCAAGTTGTTCCGTAAAGATTACCTGCGGTATCGAAGATCACTCCGCCGACCGGAACCACGCCTTTGTTCACGCCCGGTTGGAATTCGTAGACAGTTGATTCCTGCCATCCGTTTGCTGAGGGCGTGAGCTTGAACACTACACCGCAGCCAAGATCCTGCCCGCCGCTGGTGGAGCAAGTGCCGAGTCCTCCCAACTGCGTTGTGCCGTACAGATTTCCGTTGCGGTCGAAGGTGAGACTTGCCACCGGAAAGGCGCCATCATTTCCGCTGAAGTTGTAGAGAACGGTCTCACGCCAGGTTCCGGTGCTGATTGGGGATAGTTCATAGACGGATCCAAGGCTGTTAGGACCGCCGTTGAATGTGGTTCCGTAGACATTGCCGCGTGCGTCCGCAATCAGGCCGGAATCGGCGGTGCGTCCGTTGGTTCCGTTAAAGCTGTAGATAAGTCTTTCGGGGACCTGAGCCGATCCGAGAGAGGTAAAGGCGAAGCTCAGGATCGCCAGGGTCAGTGCACTCTTAAGCATAGCGATTGCTCCCAGTATTCAATCTTGCGTTGTTGTTGGTTAACGAGCCTAGAACCGGTTTGACGGGACTAGCGTAGCAGCCAAGCCAACGAAGCGATGCATGCTATGCACAAATACGATCGGCGAAAACGCTCGATAAGCATTGTGCCGTGATTGGAGAATGCGCGTTTATAGTGTCGAACACGAATTGCATTCTAGGCGAAATCGTGCGCGACCACGAGAGCAATGGGCTGAACAACCCAGAGGCTTAGCTCACTTGCGCAGAGCTGGTTTGTATAGCTTCGGAACGAGAAGGCATTGCCCGCGGAAGCAGCAGGGCAGAAAGCCGATGCCTTCTGCCCCACGCTGTCGATTGAGTATCCTCTAAGCGAGGCTGCGATCTTCCCAGGGATCGAGCACGACCTTGATGCAGTTCTCTTCTTTATGCAGGAAGGTGTTGTAGCCGTCGGGCGCGTCTTGCAGGCTCAGGCGATGGGTGATGATCACGCTGGGATCGATGTCACCCTTCTGGATGTGATCCAGCAGCTTCGGCATGTACTTGTGCATGTTCGTCTGACCCATCTTGAAGGTCAGGCCCTTGCCGAAGGCCGCACCGAACGGGAAGTTGTCGAGGAAGCCACCATAAACACCAGGGACTGAAACCGTTCCGCCCTTGCGACACGACTGAATGCACTGCCGTAGTGCGAACGGCCGGTCAAAGCTGATGCCCATCATCTGCTTGGCGCGATCGCTATACCAGTCGATACCGTGTCCATGCGCCTCCATGCCAACCGCATCGATACAGGCGTCAGGTCCACGTCCGCCGGTCAGTTCTTTCAGTGTCTCGATCAGGTCATGCGTTTGCGAGTAGTCGACGGCTTCAGCGCCGCCGTCCTGCGCCAGACGAAGGCGCTCGGGCAGGCGATCGATGGCGATAACCTTGCCTGCTCCCAGCATCTTGGCGCTGCGAATCGCGAATTGACCGACCGGTCCGCAACCCCAGACAGCAACAACGTCGCCGTCTTTGATGTTGCAGTTTTCCGCCGCCATGTATCCAGTTGGGAAGATGTCGCTCAGAAAGAGGACCTGCTCATCTTTCAGATCGCTCTCAATCTTCAGCGGACCTACATCGGCGAAGGGCACGCGCGCGTACTGTGCTTGGCCGCCGGCGTATCCGCCATACATGTGCGAATAACCGAACAGACCCGAACCCGAATATCCGTAGAGCGCCTCAGCGATTTGTGCGTTGGGATTGCTGTTGTCGCACAGCGACCACAGCTCCTGCTTGCAGTAGAAGCACTGACCGCAGGCGATGGTGAACGGCACCACCACGCGGTCGCCAATCTTCCGCTTCTGCACTTCGGATCCCACTTCTACAATCTCGCCCATGAACTCATGGCCAAGAATGTCTCCCTGCTCCATGGTCGGGATGACGCCATCGTAGAGATGCAGGTCGGAGCCGCAGATGGCGGTCCGCGTAATCTTCACAATGCAATCCTTCGGATTGAGGATCACAGGATCGGGCACGCTTTCGACTCGGACATCATGTTTGCCAAACCAGCACAGAGCCTTCATCGCACACCTCCACTTTGAA